>PBXX01000082.1 GCA_002727755.1 Gammaproteobacteria bacterium
ATAATCTATGATTTTGCAAAGAGTGATAATGCTATTTTAAGTGGTGTTGACAATCTTACAATTACCCCCGCTGGTGATGTTCTTGTTGCCGAGGATGGCGGTAATATGCAACTTATAGGCATCACCCTTAACCAGAATTTAATTCCCATTGCTCAGGTTGTGGGACATGATCGTTCCGAGATTTGTGGTCCAGCATTCGATCCTAGCCACAACAGACTCTATTTTAGCTCTCAAAGAGGCGAGACTGGTTCTAGTCAGGGTGGCGTAATTTTTGAAATCAGTCGAGTATAGTCCTCTCGCTGATTATAAAAAAATAACTGATCGTAGCGTTTGTATACAGTAAAAACTTATTTTGCTAGGCTCAAACAATAGAGCCTAGGAGGCAATTATGTCCAGCGAAAACAAAAACAGTAAGAGCAGTCTTCCTTCTGCGCATGAGCCAGTTGATTCTTCAAGAAGAAACCTGCTGAAGGGTGCAAGCATGGTTGGTGTAGCTGCGCTTGGTTCAAGCGCAGAGAATATCATAGCCCAGGACGGTGGTGCCTCAAGTCGGCGGGACGTTGGAGCAGGAGAGGCCTTAGAGGTGCTCACTTCTGGGGAGGCAGAAACCTTGGATGCTATATGCAACTGCCTCATACCGAGTGATGAGTATGGCCCAGGAGCTTTTGAGGCTAGAGCCGTGCACTATATCGATAAATCTCTTGCTAGCCATAACAAAAGCATGAGAGAAAAATATATGGTAAGTCTGGAATCTATTGATCGTTATGCGGAAAAGACTAAAGGTAAGGCTTTCCATTTGTTGATGAATGANCTTCAAGTTTCAGTTCTCTCGGATGTGGAAAATAATAAGGTGCCAGGTTGTTCACCTAGCGGAAAAGATTTTTTCAACATGGTTCGGAACCATACTATTGATGGCACTTTTTGTGATCCATATTATGGAGGCAACCAAAACTTTGTTGGTTGGGATATGATTAANTATCCAGGTATACGGTTAGGAGCGTCTGAAGCAGATGTTGCCGCTGGAGCTAAATTAGAGCCAAACCATCAATCAGCCTACGATCATGACACCTATACAAAGATGACAAGTAACCAACTCCTNGGTCAGCTAGGGAGGNATGACGATGCCTAAGAACCTTGCAAAAACTGATGTGGTAATTGTGGGCATGGGCGCNGCCGGTGGCGTCGCGGCATTACCTCTGACTAATGCAGGATTAAAAGTCGTAGGTATNGAGGCGGGAGGTTGGNTAAACCCTCGAGANTTTGCGCCTGATGAACTTAGAAATGGAACCAGAAACTGGCCGCAGTCCGTTCAGAAAGCGGCGAGCGAAGCGCCGACCGTGCGAGCAGATTCAANCCAAAAAGCAGTTCAGGGTGGACACCCAATGATGAATGCTGTGGGTGGCACGAGTATGCATTACTGGGCTCAAAGTTGGAGACTTAATCCATGGGATTTTCAGGTTGTGAGTGCAACTAAGAGACGATATGGCGAAGACCGAATTCCAGCAGGCTCAACAGTTGAAGATTGGCCGTTCGGTTATGATGAGCTTGAGCCTTACTATGAAAAAGTAGAATTTGCAGTGGGTATCTCAGGTCAAGCAGGAAATGTGAAAGGGAAAATTAATTCAGCAGGAAATATTTTTGAAGGTGAACGCCAGAGTGATTACCCCATGCGNCCTTTACGAANTTCTCCNTTTACTGAATTAATGACNGACGCAGCACACAGCCTTGGGTGGAATCCGTTTCAAGGGCCTGCGGCGATAACAAGTGAGCTTTATGATGGCCGACCTCCATGCCAATATCACGGGTTTTGTAACAAAGGTGGTTGTCANGTTCAAGCCAAGAGTTCCACTGCATTTACAACAATACCAAAAGCGGTGGATACAGGTAATCTTGATGTTGTGACCTATGCCCGTGTAACTGAGGTCGTGACTGATAATGATGGAAAAGTGATAGGAGTAAATTATTTGNGGGGTAGTGAAGAATTTTTTCAGCCGGCGGAGGTTGTTTTAATGGCTAGCTATGCCTATGAAAATGTTCGTCTACTTCAGCTATCAAAATCTCGCAGTTTTCCTAATGGATTATCGAACAACAGCGATCAGGTTGGTAAGCACTACCTTAGTCATCATCAAGGATCTCCGGTGATCGCTCTATTTCCTGACAACTTACACAATTGGTATGGATTACCCGCACAGGGCGTTGCCATTGACAACTGGGCGGATGACAATTTTGATCATTCTGAATTGAATTTTATTGGGGGCGCAAACCTTTGGGTACATACCGATAGAAAACCAATCGGTGCTGCTAAAATGAGCACGTTCGGTCGGACTCGAAGTTGGGGTTCAGACTGGAAAAAATTTATTATGGAAAATGCAGATAAAACCAACACAGCATATATNCAGAAAACCACTCTGCCTTATGAAACTAATTATCTAGATCTGGANCCTCAAGTTAAGGACCCGCTCGGCTTTCCGGTAACCCGGATTACAGCTTCNTATAAAGAAAACGAAAAACGAATTGCGCNATTNTCACAGGACATGATGGAGAAGTGGTATCGAGAGGCGGGAGCGACGGAGATAATAAAAACAGGTCTCGGTACTGTTATGGGGGCTTCCACTCATGCATACGGGGGTACTCGCATGGGCGACAANAAAGAAACCAATGTAGTAAACCGTTGGGGATTTTCCCATGAGGTGCCAAATTTAGGTGTTTTGGGAGCCTCTGTCATGGGTACAAGTGGAGCTCGTAACCCGACGTTAACCGTTCAGGCTTTGTCGTGGAGAACTGCGGAGTACCTAGTAGCCAATTGGCAATCGATCGCTGGATGATAAGAAGGCAGNTTACTGCGTGAAATTTACNATTCTCCATAATCNCCGTGGTTAGTCAAAAACAAATCATACCAATCTTGGATTTGTTTAGGCTGTTTGCTGCTCTTCTCGTGGTATTTGTTCACTATGAGATAATATTTGGGGACTTTGTTGTCTACGGTGCGTTCGGTACAACTGCACTTTCCTGGTTTTTTGTTTTAAGTGGGTTCATCATCACCTACAGTTATCCAAATTTGAGTTCACCCTCAGANTTAAAACGTTTTTACATCCATCGTTTTATTCGAATTTACCCCACTTATTTCCTGGCGGTTGTTATTTCGGCGCTGTTTGTTTCAATCGGATTTTCTGTTTTGGATGAGCGATTTTTTTCTGAAGTAAGAAGGCCTTTTGAAATCTCTTATGATTTACCACAAACGAAGNACTTTCAGTTTTGGTTAAGCACTACTTTGAAGCATCTAACCTTTAGTCAATCTCTTAGCAGCATTGAAACACTCAAATTGGTNTTTAACGGCCCGCTTTGGTCTCTTGTTTTAGANGTATATTTCTATCTCGCATTCCCTGTCTTGCTATTTGTTTTAAGACCCTTTAACAGCTTCCCGAGAATCATTGCAGCACTTTTTATCGGATATGCATTTCAATTTCTCTTGATTCAATATTTCTTACCCGATGTTGAAGTTTATGATGTCATGAATTTAAACGTACCTATATATACAAATCCCGCGATTCGCGGTTTAGAGTTTGTATTTGGTATGTTGTTNTATAAGGCATTTGTCCTGCTCCCNCCTATAACAACGAAAGAGAAGCTTAATCTTTTGCCTCTGNTATTGANTGTCTTGGCTTTTATTGCGATCAACGTTNTAGGAGAAAAATACATTCCTTACCAGTACAGCATGTTTTTCTCGGGCGTACCTATCGTTGCACTANTAGTTATTTCGTTATCGCGCGCTCACTGGTACCCAACGGACTTTGCGAATAAGGTTTGTCTTTGGGCAGGGGGAATAAGTTATGTCCTNTATTGCTTGCATTGGCCTTTGATGGAGATGTTTCAGCTGTGGAATATTATTCCTCAGATTATCACTTTTCCTCTACATCTATTGTTGCTTTTAGTTTTCCTTATTTTGATTTCCCACTTAATTTACCGATGGGTTGAAACACCAACTCGTAAATTTTTATATCGAAAATTTGATACAAGTCGNNATTCAGTTCATCACTAGATTCTGANCGAAATTTTNATACTNGAATGGCTCGTATCCTAGACACCATGGGGGATTTGTGATTATATCCGATTACTCAGATATACCATTTAGTAATACTAATTAAAGCAAAAAAGGTAGAACTATGAAGAATCTATGGCTGCTATCAGTAATTGCGGTGCTTGCAGTGGGTTGCTCGCCAGCAGAAAACCCTACGATGGGAGAGTCTCAATCAGCTCAAGTGGCTTCCGCCGCCGAAGCAATGAATAATGATATACCAAGAACTCCGAGTGGTAAGCCTGATTTCAATGGAATCTGGCAAGCCCTTATGAATGCAAATGACAATCTTGAGCCGGCTGCACCTAAGGCTGCAAATCATCTTGTTCCCGGCGATTTTGTTCCTGTCCCAGGGCCTGAAGTAGTCGCTTTAGGAGCTGTTGGAGCAGTTCCGGCAAGTTTTGGCGTGGTTGAGGGGGGTGAAATCCCTTACCGGCCGGAGATGNTGGCCAGGCGAGAGGAAAATCGTGAAAATTATTTGACGATGGATCCGGAAATCAAGTGCTATATGCCGGGTGTACCGCGNGCAAATTATCAGCCTCACCCCTTTCAGATTTTCCAGAGTGAAAGTGCGTTCTTCATTGCTTATTCTTTCGCGGGTGCTGTTAGAAATATATTTCTCGAGGATCCTGGTCCAGCGCCCGTCGACTCATGGATGGGTCAGTCATTTGGCTACTGGGAAGGCGATACCTGGGTGGTGGAGGTAACGGGCCAAGACGAAAGGACTTGGTTCGATAGAGCGGGTAACTTCCACAGCTACGAAATGAAGGTTACCGAGCGATGGAATCTTGTTTCGGAGAATGTTATTGAGTACGAGGCGACAATTGAAGACCCTCAGACATTCACTGAGCCATGGACTATTAAACTNCCTNTNTATCGTCGACTTGAGGAAGGTTATGAGTTACCGCAATTTAAATGCGTAGAATTTGTNGAGGAACTGATGTANGGCAGATACAGGAAGGGCCGTGAGGGTGAGCTCAATTTTGAGTTAAATAACTAGCGCTTGGTCGAAAAGGGTGCAAATTTGTATATTTCCGCTTGGAAATTTAGCGGGCCCTTGTGTAGAATAGANCTAAGTCAATNTTTCGGGTTGCATTGAGGAATCTATGGCAACCTAACTTACTGATATAAAGGTGAAAACATATGAAAATTAAACTTCTGGCGTTAGCGGCGATTACAGCCGTTGGTGTAGTCGCAATCAAGCCACCAGCTACAACTGCTCATCACGCGTTCTCGGCTGAGTTTGATGCAAATCTGCCTGTTCGCCTAGGCGGTCCAATTACTCGAGTCGAGTGGATCAATCCTCACACGTGGATTCACCTAGACAATAATGATCCTGAGTCAACCAGAGATCCGGGTCCTTGGATGGTTGAAGGTGGCACGCCTAATACCCTTTTGCGAAGGGGCATAAACCGGAACTCACTGCAAAGGGGTACTGATATTGTTGTGACAGGATACCAGAGCAAAGACCGACTCTGTGAGCCAACATGTCGTGCAAATGGGCGAGACATCACTTTCCCAGATGGACGGAAGCTTTTCATGGGTTCCTCNGGAACTGGAGCTCCNAGAGACGGGGCAGACGTNACCGAGCAGTAGCGAGTATATTACTTCTTGAAAAACCCGGTCCTTGAGAAAGGACCGGGTTTTTTTATGAACAAAAATATATGTTCTAAATTTAACGTTGAANGACGGGTTCGATCACTCGGCTGTAATCACCGCCATCTCTAAAGACGGTNGAATCTAAGAAGAATCCCGCTGCGTAGAGTTGAACCTTTGCGGTCCTCAAGCCCCTATTTTCCCAGAACCATCCATGTATACCGGCGAATGGAGCATGAAAAGAACCTGTTCTGCTTATTCCGTTTCCTTGCTCAAAACTTTCAGCATACTCTTCACCTAAACCTGCCGGTTCAGCATGCATGTCGTAGTAGAGCTCTTCGTCTGAAGACCAAGTGAAGACCATCGGTGCGTCGAGGTCCATAGTGTATTTATATTCCACTGACTCGAAAGGCCCCAATTCGAATTCTACGTAGTCTGATCGATGATTCAGCAATTGTTCTTCAAATGGATTCTCCGCCCGTGACAGCTCCGTAAGGCCCAGAAGATTACCGACACCAAGGGGATCCACTCCAAACTCTGCCGGTAAAATAGTGGTTACGAGGATTATCGATCCCAATACTATTCCGCCACCAAGTCCAATCAGAATACTTCTATTGGAGGGCGGACTTGATGTTAGATCCTCATTATTAGCCATAATCTCTCCAAAAAATCACACAGGAGGTAATATGAAGTAGGCACTCAACTGATATCCAGCCAGCAGAAATCCGCCGGTCATAAGAGCGGTATTCGTTAAGAACGCGTGCTTCAAATAACTAGAATTTGTTCGCCAAATACTGAGTAGGATGAAAACAGCTGAAAGCGCGAGTATTTGTCCTATTTCAACTCCTATGTTGAAGCTAATTATATTTGTAACAAGTCCATTATCTGAAATTGTGAATTCTTGAAGTTTAGTGGCGAGTCCAAGCCCATGAAAAAGTCCAAATATGAAAACCGCGATCTTCGTGTTTGGTTCAAACCCAAATAGCTGCTTAAAACCATCGATATTTTCAAACGCCTTATAAACGATTGACAAACCTATGATGGTATCGATTATGTAAGCGTTCACAGAAATATTTCCTAGAACACCTGCCAATAGGGTTATGCTGTGTCCAACTGCAAATAAGGTAACGTATTGAACTACGTGCTTAGGCCGATAGAGGAAGAAAATCACACCAACCAAAAAAAGCAAATGATCATACCCTGTGATCATATGCTTGGCTCCCAAGTAGATGAACGGAAATATTGCAGGCCCATCAATTGCTTGAACGAAGTTAGCATCAGAGCCTTCAATTGTATGACCAGTCGCGAGTATTGGAAGTGTTGTTAGTATTAGAAAAGAGAATATTCGCAACAAAAACATGAGACTCAGTTACCTTTTCGTTGATACCTATTGTGTGCTGCCGTCAACAAATCGACTATTAATATCTGGATTGTAAGCTTGATGACAGGCCGTGCAGACGCTATAAAGTTGTGCGCCCGCTTGAAAAAAATCTTCTTCATTCTGCTCGGCTGCAGCCTTCATAGCTAATAGTCCAGCTTCGCTCAAACCTTCGGAATAAATCATCCATGCGTCATTGTCTTCAGCCCTTCCAGGTAGTGCAAGCATGTTGCCAGATTCAACAACGATTGCGGCTTGAGCTCGGACGAAATCCCAACCCTCATCTGTGGTGGGATATAGGTCCTCATACCCTGCCGCATCCATCACCCAACCGGCCGAATCCCAGAGGATATCCGAAGCAGGTTCAAGTACCAAACTCATTATCTGTTGGGTGTCGAGTTGGGTGTTGTACACAGCTTCAGCGGCGGCCAGCTCTTCCGATTGCTCGTTTGAACATCCAACTAGTAAAAGGAAGCCAAGCAAGAAAAGTAACCTTCTTAATTGGTAAACTCCATCTAAGTTCATTGTTTTTACCTATTCACTAGCAAAGACTGTAAAGTCTGCCTTAAAATGGAACTATATTCCACTCCAAGACGAGCAGAGTTGTGTTAATCAAATTTAGAACCATTTTTTTCGCGATTCTATTTTTTGTGAACAGTTGTGTTGCATTCGCAGAAATAATTATTCAACCGACGCCAGATCAAGGACTCCAACCTCGATTATCCGTAGACGACAACGGTAATGTCCATCTTCTCTATTTTAAGAAGCGGATTAATCGTCCAGCCTCTCGTGAAGGGAATCTCTATTACCGCAGTTATGATCACGAAACAGGACAATTTAGTCTGCCAGTTAAGGTCTCGAGTTCTGCATTTTCGCTGCAGACCTTTTCTATAGCAAGGGCATCGATGGCCATCAGCGAAGACGGCAGGGTGCATGCTTTTTGGTATTACCCTAGAACCTCTGAAATGATTTATTCAAGATCAAATCCCGAGCGAACCATGTTTGAAACTCAGAGATCCATGGTAAGTGTTTTTCAGGAGGGAATTGATGCTGGGGGTGATATTGCATCTATCGGATCNAGTGTTGCTTTGGTTTGGGGTGCAGGCAAATTGACAGAGGAACATCAGAGAACAATGTTTGCTCGGTTTTCAGATGATTATGGAAAGACGTTTGGTGATGAAGTTATGGTAAGTAATCCTGACTTGGGTGCTTGCGCGTGTTGCTCCCTAGCGGCCGACTATGCAGGGTCTTCAGATTTGGTTATAGGCTACCGTTCGGCAATCGATGGGGTTGGAAGGCACATGCAGGTATTGACACTAGAGAATATAAGTCAAGGGATAACTGGCGCTTTTTATGGGGAGATGAGTGAGTTACAAGAGTGGGAAGCCTCATTTTGTCCTTTAAGTACTAATGATATTGGGAGAACGGGTGAGCAGCGGTGGTTAGTTTTTGAGACACAAAACCGAATTATGAGAATGGAATTAATGTCTCAAAATCCCGCCTATGCTGTCGGAGCGCCTTTCTCTGAAACGCGTCAGAAAAATCCAGCATTAGCAATTAATCAAATCGGGGAGCAACTTATAGTTTGGGGTGAGGCAATAAGTCACTCACGTGGAGGTCGTCTCAATCTGAAATTGTTAAACAAGGATGGAAGTAATGCGGAGTATAGTTTTACTGAAAATATAATGATAAACGATTATAGTTTTCCTGCTGCAGCATCACTGCCCAATAANGATTTTATNGTCTTGCATTAATGGTTAGTTTTGNGGATAGGGNACGGAGTTNATTTGCTGGCGAATTAATTCTCTTTGGAGTTCNTTTCTTCGGTTATCATTTTCAGATTGTTGTCTCTGATTTTGNAGCANCATNGATTCTCGAAGGGATCTGCGTTCNTNGTCNTGGACATTGATAAATTGNAGNTCAGAAATNCGTCGGCTGATGGACAAATTCGNAAANGCTTGACTTTGCTTGTCNNTTAGCAATTCGAAAGCGGCAGAAACATAANTTGTTCGCTTCTGTAAAAAATTCTCACCACANAAAAANTCGACGTCNCTCATGCGTTGCAGGTTAGTCTCGGCACTTGNNTNTGAGNTGATCGAGTTTTCCACATAATCTTCACGCCAACTTCTTNCTGCGTTGCAATTAGAGATCAAATCCGTCGTGGTCTGACCGTCAATGTGAGCCATAAAATCGNCACATTTANTCTCGNTTTTGGATCTGGAATTTAACTGNNCGATGCACTCTNCGGCTGAGGTATCGAGCGTANTGAGTGTGNNCTTTATTAAGTCAATTCTATTCTCAAGGCTGATTTCTTGNGCCANTAGTAGCGNACAGNAGAGGCAAATAGCTGCAAGGCACCCATGAATCGTTNTGCTTNGGCTTAACCTACTTGTAAATTTCAAATCTTTTCTTCCACTTTTTGAATCTTTTGCGGCAATACTTTTCTAGTTTCTTATGACTTGAAAACCAGAGTTCACTGGCATCCTTGATTGATTCATCGAACTCGCAGAAATCGTTGGTGTATTCTCTGCAAACCCAGGGTCTGTTTTCATAGATGCTGCAAACACCGCCAGGTAACAAGTGACTGCAATTTGTGAAGATATGCAAAAACCAGCCGTCTGCGTCTTTAAACACATTGATATTTTCATGAGATACTTGCCAAAGCAAGTGGTCGAAGTCTTCCTTCGATTTAGGGGTGGGGATTTTTTGATTGATTGAATTGCAACAAATTGACTTTGTGCACTTACCACATTTGTTATCTATTGTGACGTTGCTCGGTGGGGTCGCATCTACGAGCTCTATTTGATCCTTCGCATTCATATTCAAATCCAAGCAAAAAGACTAAATTTTTAAGTGAATATGCTTCACAAGATGATATTCTAACATTGGATTAAGAAGAAACTAAAAACAATCGTCAAAAATACTTGCTATGAGATTGGTCAGCCAGATTTTTGTGTAAGGCCAAAATATAGAGTTGCTCCGACAACTCAGAATTTAAAAGGTTTTGTCATGCAGGTTTTAAAGTTTTGTTACCTTCTGGTATCAATGGTGTTTTTAACTTACTGCTCGACTGATGAACAAATCACTACGTCGGGTTCTATTGTTCCTGATGCTCATGATTATATTGAGATCGAGACCCTGTCAACGAAACCATGGTTGGTAACTGGTGGTGATGTGTTGCTTGAGGTTCGCGTAAATCCTGTATTAGATATTAAACTCTTAAATTANAGTATAAACGGGCGGGATGTCAGCTCGCTATTTCGTTCCGTTACGCCCAGCTCNTCGCAAGCTCTGTTGGAAGGTTTACCTATCGGACAAAGCGAGCTCCTNGTGTTTTCTTCAGAGAAAAACTACACCAAGGCTTTAACGTTAACTAATTATCCGATCAGCGGCCCCATTATATCTGGGCCTCATGAGAAACCTTTTTTATGTGAAACNGATNTNTTTGANAAAGTGTCNGGNGGTGCGCTTCCAAAATCGATGGATGAACACTGNAGTGTGGAAACTCAAGTAGAATATGTCTATTGGTCATATACCGATGACNCCTACAAGAACTGGCANCCAACTTATGAAATTAATCCACCGAGTGACCTTGGTTATATTTCAATACGNGATGTAGGTTTTAAACCCTTCGTTGTNNGNGTTGAGACNGGTGTAGTAAATCGAGCAATTTACGAAATTGCNNTGCTCCACGATGAAGTGAACGAGCAGCTGGATCCATGGACTAAAAGNGATCACTGGAATGGAAAATTAGTCTATACACATGGGGGTGGTTGCCGCAGAGGTTGGTTTAGACAAGGGAATAGAACGGGTGGAGTTATGAGACGAGAACTNTTTGAGCTTGGATTTGCAGTAGTGTCTTCCTCTNTNAATGTCTTCGGTCAAAATTGTAATGACTTGCTGGCCTCAGAGACTCACATTATGGTGAAAGAGCGGTTTATCGAACATTACGGAGTTCCAAACTATACTGTTGCTACGGGTACTTCAGGGGGTTCTTATCAGTCCCATCAAACAGCAGATAACTACCCGGGTGTTTTTGATGGAATAATAGTTGGTGCAAGCTTCCCAGATGTTACTTCGGCTACAATCTTTTCAGTAGCTGATGCTCGACTTCTGCACCACTACTTTACTGAGGTGGATCCTGAAGGTTTCAGCAAGGAGCAACAAAGAATAGTTTCTGGTTTCGGAGTTTGGGAATCGATTCCGAATCTATCCAGAGGAGCAGCTCGGCTAGATCCNCTATATGATCCATCAGAATCGTTGGAAGAACAGGGTGGGGAAGTCGGGGACATAGATTTAGAGAAGCGACGCTACAGTCTCTCAAACAGTCAGGGATTTAGACCCACTGTTTATGATCATGCCGTCAACGTCTACAACAGAGTCCCTNATGAACTCCAGTCTCAGCGACCACTTGATAATGTTGGAGTGCAGTATGGCCTTCGTGCCTTAAACCAGCACTTAATTAGCCCTCGGCAGTTTATTGATTTGAATCGAGATATCGGTGGGTTTGATCGTGACATGAACCACATTGCTGCTCGACATANATCTGACGCTCAGGCCGCAAAACGCGCAATAGAGTCAGGAAGAATTTTAAGTGGAGGAGGAGGTTTAGCTTCCACCGCTATTATCGACTACAGGAATTATATGGATCATGATACGCAAGGAAATATTCATATGCTCATTCACCAATTCTCAACAAGGGAACGGTTAATCAAGGCAAATGGCCATGCAGATAACCAAGTTATGCAGATAGGTGGTGGCTGGGGGTTAGAAGAAAGTGATAATAGTTTGCGNGGGTTATTCGAGGCGATGGACGAGTGGCTTCTGGAGATAAAATCAGACCAAAGAGATTTAACCTTAGAGGANAAAGTTGTCGACAATCGACCGTTAACTTTAAACGACGCCTGTTGGCATGAAAGTGATGGAGCCTTCATTAAGATTGAGGAGCTTCAAACATTNAGAGGTGATTCTCGCTGCAATGACCTATATCCAGCGTATTTAACCCCCCGACACGTGGCTGGAGCTCCATTATCTAATGATATTGTGACCTGTCAGCTACGACCGCTCAGCTCGTCTGATTATGGAGTTGGGTTTACACCCGATCAATATCGAGAGCTNGAAGCTATNTTCCCAAGCGGAGTTTGTGATTGGACGTTAGGCGANGCAAGTCAAACCTCACTGCAATCGACGTGGATATCATTCGGCCCCTCACCGGTTAATGTCCTATACGAACAAAATAATTAGATTTCGGAATTTTTCGAAGAACCCATGTGATGGAGATAATCGTGCTAGACTTGATTTTTGTTTGGCCGTACCCTTTCGTTCACGAAGTCACTNGCACTGGAGGCAAATATGCAATTTAATCGACTAATAATANTCNTTAGTTTTTGGCTTACAGGCCAATCGGTTTTGTCGCAGGGCTATGAACCGCCTAGAACCGAATCTGGTAAGCCTGATTTACAAGGTTATTGGACAAATGCATCAATCACTACCATGCAGCGATCTCGTGAGCTAGCAGATTTCGGTCTGACTATTCCTTTCGATGAAGTAGCACGACTAACTAATAACAATCATCAGAACGTTCGTCAGGCTACAGATGACAATCAGGTGCAGGGCCAGCTCCCCGATGGCACTGATTTGGCAAGAGGNAGAGGATATAATGCCTTTTGGGTCGATCCAGGGACTCAGTTTGGAAACGTTCGAGGTGAGTACAGAAGCTCTTGGATTACTTTCCCCGATGACGGCAGAATTCCCTATTCCGAGCAGGGAAATCAACAGAGGCGGGCAGCCTACGAGAAATTTTCTGGTTACGGCGGTCCTGAGGGTGCTCCCCTAGCAGAGCGCTGTCTAATTGGTTTTGGAAGTACCTCTGGACCTCCGATGAATAGTGTTCTCTACAACAATATGTACCAAATAGTCCAAACTGAAGATTACGTGATGATTCTTGTGGAAATGGTGCACGATGCGCGCGTTATCCCGATCAATGGTGACCATCGTCCGAAAGCGATTGAACAATGGATGGGTGATTCGATTGCTTGGTGGGATGGAGATACTCTTGTTGTGGAAACCGTCAATCTCCATCCACAACAGAAGGCCCGCATGATGGCATCATTGTCAGACCAAGGTCGGATCATTGAGAAATTTACACGATACTCTGATCAACAAATCTTTTATGAGTTTGAGGTGATTGATCCAGTTTTCTACACTGAGAGTTGGGGTGGGGAGATCTCTTTTAACTCCACTGAAACCAAACTTTATGAGTATGCCTGTCATGAGGGCAATTATGGTCTGCAGGGAATCCTCGGAGGATACAGGCGTCAAGAGATGGATGCGAAGGCAGAAGCAGGCAGCTAATGTCTATTTGACAATAGTGGTATTCGTGGTGGCGAGTTTCTCAGTGCGTGAGTGAGTAAATTAAGTAATTTATCCCGAGTCGATATGCTGAGTTTGCGTACTCCGTTGGATACCACTGATCGTAGGTATGTTCCCAGCCGTCGCCCATGTCTGAATTCCAATTGACCAGAACCATTACTCTACCGTCGTCGTCGAGGATAGCGTGATTTGTTGCGTTATTTATACCAGCTTGTCCAAAGCCTTGCCGACCACCTCTGCCTGGTATCATCTGAGGTCCATCAATATCATAGAAAGTGTGAAAAATTTCATGATCTGCATTCAGCTCGACGAGCTCACGATCCGGAAATATACGAGAGAAGTCTGCATAAAACGCATCCCACTGCCTAACTCCCCAGAAGTCGTCGATCAGGAGAAAACCACCTCGTAGCAAATATTCTCTCAGATTTTCAAGCTCCTTGGGAGACAAGGCCAACCCTCCGTTGCGTCCCATTTCAAGCGCATACAGGAACGGATAGTCGAATATCTCATCAGAATCAAAGCGCAGCACAACTGGTTTGCTCATAACTCTGACGTTGGTCAATCTGGCAACTCCCCTTAAGAAATTTTCATCGGAAGCAGGGAAGTCAGTGGCCCAGGGCCCTCCATACCAGCCGCCGTCATAGTAGCTATCATATTGAATTCGAACAAATGCGAACTCTCCTGCAATATCGTATAGATCTGGGTTGTCATCCTGTGCTTGCACAATTTGGATTGATCCGATCAAGGCAACGATGATAAGTGTTTTGATTGTATTCATAACCCTAGTCTTCGGAAGGCAGAAATAATAGTCGACTACTAACATTGGAGTTTGTATCGACAATCACAAAAGATCAAGTTATTGTAATCCCAATCAAATGAAGGAGATTGTATCTCTGCGATCGCTATGATTTTACGGCTTCTTTCAATTTTTTTAGTAACCATACTTTTACCTCATGTGGGTTTTCCCCAAGACCGACTCGACTCTGTATCTAATTCAGGTCTAAGTGATATCGAAAGCTATGAGCTTCAGATAATGAATATCGAGTCTGCGTACGGGCCAATGGATCAAAGGTTGGTAGAACCTCTTGAAGGGCTCATTTCTCGTTTGATTGAGTTTGGGCGGATAGATCAAGTAGCTGAGCTTCAAGAAAAACAGTTAGCAGTCATGCGCGCAAATCTGGGATTTGAGAGCCTTGATTTGTTGCCAGTTCTGCGAGGGATGATTCAAGTTCAGCAAGCCTTGGGTAATTGGGAAGCAACGTCCGATATTCTCGACCATATACGCTTTTTAATGGCTGCAAATTACGATCAGAGGTCCGAGGAAACGCTTTTGGCAATGGAGAACCAGGCGCAATGGAAGCTCGCCGGGTTTTACCTTGATGCAGAAAGAAATCAGTCGAATAATTTTTTGGATGCAAGAAATTTATATGCCGATATGGAACGGCTAGCGGAGGATGTCTATGGGGAAAATAGCCCACAACTTTACCCTTGGTATTACAAGCGGGCCTATAATTTAGGAATAATGGTCCAACTTTTGAATACAAAGGGCGGGTTTGCAAATGTCTTTATTACTGATTTGATCAGATCAGATGGAACGATGAGATTGCAAACAGATGGTCGACTAAGCGGGACGCGGTTAAGCCCAATTGGTGCATGGAATATCCAGGACCGAAATTTTGTTCTCGGAGAGGGATACCTGCGTCAAGCGCGCGATTTAATCAATCGAATTCGTAAAATTGCAGAGTTAGAAAATGATATCGAAGTGCAGGCGATCGCGGAAATCTATAGAGGAGATTACAATTTATTGATGGGTCGTGGGTCAGGGCGTCGACAGTATAATTCTGCTCAAGATATGCTTTTGGAAGCAGGAGTTGCCCAAACCGAGATTGACGAGTTTTTTGGCGTTCCCACACCACTTCCTTTACCTCGGTTTTTTAATAATTTTAGTGAACTTCTAGACTACCAGAGAATTATGTTAACGGGTGTCGAGGGAATTTCTGATGAAGAACTTCATCTCGGCATATTTAATGCTTGGCACGAGAATGCAAGAGCAGTGTTAAAACCAATTAGCGATGATCCCCTACTGCAGATTGGTCTTCCACAAAACTTAGTAGATTTGAAATTTAACATAAACACGAGAGGCAGGGTCTCTTCTGTTGATGCAGTGCGATCTGTGCCGGAAGATGACAGAGTAGCCCGGGTAGCGTCTCGGGCGATTCGAGAAGTTCGATTTAGACCCGCCTATGTTGATGGGAAAGCTACCCGCGTTAGGGACGTGCAGATGAGATATCTATTTGCACAAGAGCTACGATAAAAACAGATTATATTCCCGTGAATTCACAGCAAGCTATATGGCAAAATTCTGAATTCAAGCTGTATTTGGGGTCGACAGCTTTTTCGGGAATTGCATTCGCCATGCAGCAACTTCTGCTGAGTTGGACATTAATTGGCATATTAGAGGTTCCTGCGAGCCAGGTCGGATTAATTCAAGCTGCAGCTGGAATACCTGGTATCTTTGTCATGCTCTTGGGAGGGGTGCGAGCAGACGACACGGATCCAAGAACATTGTTAATTCGAGTGTACCTTTTTGCTCCTGTTTTACCGCTGTTTTTAATTACAGTGGTCCAATTGCAGCAGCTTAGCATTCAGGCGGTTCTNCTGTGGGCGCTGGGCATGAGCTTTTGTGTTTCTTACTCAAGCCCTGCTCAACAGACAATATTAAATCGTATAGCTAGCTCTTCCGTACAAAAAGCTGTATCAGCGGCTACTGCTGTTGGTTTTTTGGTACAAATTTTCGGACTAGGTATAGCAGGCACTATTGATAAGTTTGGTCTCTCGCCGGCCCTAGCATTTCAAGCAACATGCGTTGGTCTCGGAGCTTTTGCTGTCCGGCGCCTCCATCCTCAACCGCCAGTAATTCAAAAAACAGAATCACCGTTCAAAAATTTGGCTGACGGTTTCAGAGAAATCTATAAACAGCGGGACATAATGCAAACGCTAATCATCAATTTCACATCTAGCGTCTTTAATGCGGGCGCGTTTATGACAGTATTTCCCTTTATAGTGAAGGAAATTTATGGTGGAAATGCGTTCCTGTTATCCTTTCTCATGGTTATTTTTTATGCGGGCGCCACGATTTCAAATCTCTTAATGATCCGAGTAATGCCACTAGTTAGGCCGGGTCGTATTTTTTTGATTATGCAGGTATCGCGAATGGTAATTTTGGGGCTGATCTGGTTTCAGCCGGTGTTCTGGGTTTTTGCGCTGGCCTGTGTTGGTTGGGGGCTGAACATGGGCGTAACCATGACACTTGCAAGGACCATCGTGCAGGAATCGGCTACTGCCGAATACAGAGCAAGAATTATGTCTGTCTATAGCCTCGGGCTACTTGGGAGTGCTCCCATCGGTGCATTAATACTCGGCAGTCTTATTGACTCCCTGGGAATATTGAATGCGCTGATCCCTGCGATATTTATATCGATTGGATTATTTATGTACGGCATTATTTTTACAAATGTCTACAATTATCGGTCTCCGACTTAAATATCCGCTAGAAAAGAGTATGAACCTCAGCGGGTTTGCAATAAGTAACAATTTAGGACTAGAACAGAACGCTCAAAACGTCATAAGCTATGCCGACCTTCATGAATAGAGAGGACAAGTGATGAGTATATTTTTCCGAATTTTGCTTCTGTCTGCCGTATATGTTTGTTCAGCTAATGCAGCTGAATCTCCGCTAAATATTCAGGCAATCAGCGCGACGGGTATAAACAATTTTAGGGCGCCAGAATCTGATGTGTTAGCAACAGGGCAGCCGACCGTCGAGCAGTTTGAGGTCATGGCTGAGCAAGGCATTAAACACGTCATCAATTTAAGAACTCCCGGAGAAGATGCAGGATTTGATGAAAAGGCAACCGTGGAATCATTGGGGATGAGTTATCACAGCATTCCAGTCTCTGTAGGAGAGGGCGGAATCAATGCTGATAACTCACAATCCCTCCAATCTCTGCTTGAACAGTTTGATGAAGAAGGCGTTATTGTTCACTGTGCAACAGGCAATCGGGTGGGTGCCCTAATCTCCTTATCCGTGTTCGAAGATGGAGGCACTTTGGATGATTCAATTGCGGAGGGAGCCCGGTGGGGGATGACGTCCGAGCGACTTCAAAGTTCTGTCCGAGACACGCTTGCAGAAAACTAAATTTGTTGGTTATTCTTTAAAGGCTCAGGTGTAATTTAATTCTTGAGTTAAATCATAACTTTAGACTCATTAAATCAAGAAATCAGATTTTGAGGAATGTACTACTTTTTTTATGGTTAATTTCGCTTCTGAAGTGTTCTGTCACTAACACGATTTTTTGGCCAGAGACGCTACCAGGGCGGGAATATTTCGAAGCAAACTACGAAGAAGATAAGGCTAATCAACTTGTGCAATCTAAGATTGATTATTTAGGTTGGGTGGTGAGCTTCTACGAGGGGACATTGATTGCTCCTGTTGGATGGCTAGAGTTACAAAGGATAGTGTTGGAGATAGCCGAACCTGAGGATAGACTTGAGCTGGACAAGCAGCTCACTGACCTTGGTCGTCTGATCAGTGGGGAGTGGGCAAAAGAGAATAATGGGCGAGTTATAGACTCTCGCTTGCTCAGTCTTTGGGGTTCAGTCATGCAGTTATCTGATGATCCCCANGTTCAGGCTCAAGCTGTCGTTCTTATCGAAAAAGATGTAAATGCCCTCCTGAATCGTCAATTGATGCCTGAAGCCATAACNGATGAGCGCTATGAAGAGGTATTAGGAATTGATCTCTTTGGCGGATTTTAGGCTCGTTTCAGCTATAAAATCGCTCAATCTANCGAACTGCTTGTTGACTATGTGCAAGACCCAAATATAGTGGGCTTCAGCAGTATTTCTGGCGTAAGATTTCTTCAGTATCCAGTGAACCATTCAGCTAACGCCAGCGTTTGATACAGTATAATAAAGTTCGTCCGCAGTGTGTGACTAATTTTTTGCGGATCTCAAGCATAAAAATTCTATTCGTAAGGGGCATGGAGTAGGTATGAAGCGCTTTTTATTACCGGTTATAATACTTGGGGCATGTGTATCTGTAGCGTATTCCCTCATTCAAAATCCTAGACAGATTGCTGAAGTTGCGCTTGACGTCATCCCGGTGACCGTGCGTGTAATCGAAGTTCAACAGAGTGCGGCCGAGCTAATAGTTGGTTCTCAAGGTAAGGTCCAGCCATCCATGACGGCAAATCTCTCCGCGGCTGTGGCCGGACCAGTGGCTTGGATAAGCCCACAGATGGAAGCGGGAGGTTTTGTGGAGGAAGGAGAGCCTTTGCTCCGACTTGATACGAGTGATTTTGAAACGATGCGTGCAAGGAGCAGTGCATCAATGAGACAAGCGAAGGCCGAGGCCGATCACGCGGGAAGAGAATACGGGCGGATGAAAGAGTTGGCAGTCGATAGACTAGCTAGCGAGTCGCAAGTTCAGGACGCGCAGCGTCTNGCTGAGGTGACCTCTGCACGATTGNCNGANGCCATGGCAAACCTTGAGCAAGCNGAGCTGGATTTAGCAAGGGCGGAAATCAAGGCACCCTTTGACGCTATAATAAACTCTCGCGAGGTGGAACTTGGACAGTACGTAAATCGGGCGCAAAGCGTGGCTGTTCTCTATGGTGCTGATGAAGTTGAAGTTCGGGTGCCTCTTGCTATCCGGCAGTTGGGGTTTTTAGACATTCCATTAGGCTTAAGAGGTGAACTTGCCAACACTGATGCTCCGATTGTGACGCTGAGCGGTATGTACGGGGGAGTAGAGCACAAGTGGCAGGGGAAGTTAGTTCGAATTGAGGCATCGATAGATCCAAACAGCAACACTGTTCAAACGATAATTCGGGTCCAACAGCCGATCATAGGCTCATCGTCAGACGATTCCATTCCACTTCCAATTGGATTGTACGTGAATGCGGATATTCAGGGGCGGACTGTTGATGATGTGATCGCCTTACCACGTTCTGTCATCCGAAATAACAACCAAGTCTTGGTCGTTGATGCCGAAAATAAGATGTTCTTTCGTGAAGTCGATATTTTTCGACTGGAAGAGGAAAGAGTGCTTATTAGCGGGGGTCTCCTACCTGGAGAGCGTATCTGTATCTCTCCCATTCAAGCAGTCGTCGATGGGATGGCCGTTCAGCCCGTTATAGAAGTAATCTGAGAATACCTTACTAAATAACACAGACGAGAGGATAGATTGTGAGAACACCTATAACCTGGTTCGTACACAATCCAGTAGCTAGTAATCTTTTAATGTGGATCTTTCTCGTTGGAGGTTTTGTCGCGTACCTGAATTTAAATCAGGAAGAATTTCCAGATATCGAAGTGGGTGTTATACAAGTTAGCGTCCCATATCTTGGAGCCACCCCGGAGGAGTCTGAAACTGGCGTCTGCTTACGTTTAGAAGAAGCTTTAGAGACTACCGAAAATATTGATAGATTGACCACAACGGCGAGAGAGGGAGGGTGCGACGCTACTGTTCAACTAGCTCAAGGTGCAGACCTAAACCGATTGCTCAATGACGTTAAGGGTAACGTAGACGCCATCACTACTTTTCCTTTGGAGACCGAGAAACCCATTATAAGAGCATTCAGCAGTATCGGTAATGTTATGACCATGGCACTTTCGTCTGCGACAAACGATAAAAACTTAAAGGTCGTGGCGGAAGATATTCGAGACGATTTGCTCGACTTGCCAGAGGTGTCGCAGGTAAATATTGAGTTTATTAGGCCTATCGAGATTTCTATAGAAGTCTCCGAGTTTACCCTCCGACAGTATGGCTTGACTCTGGATCAGATCTCGCGTGCAATTGCCCGCGCCTCCTTGGATTTGCCAGGTGGTACAATTCGTACAACATCTGGTGAAATTTTGTTAAGAACAAAGGGTCAGGTGTATCAGGGTTCAGAATATTCAGATGTGGTTGTTGCCTCGTATCCTGATGGAACCCAGCTTCGTTTAGGAGATATAGCTACAGTTAAAGATGATTTCGAGGAAGGATACCTTGATGCACGTCTCAATGGAGTGAATGCAGCAATAATAGACGTAATGCGGGTCGGTGACGAAGATATCATAACCTCAGCCGCTCAGGTCAGAGAATTCATGGCCTCCGCCAACTTCAATCTTCCAGCCGGCATGGAACTTGAAATCGTTTCCGACTCTTCAGAGAGTACAAAAACACGAATAGATACAGTAGCTAAGAACGCTTACACCGGTCTTATTTTGGTCCTTGTGATTCTCGCTATGTTTTTGCGTTTCAAAATAGCTATCTGGGTCGCAGCAGGAATTCCTATAGCTATTTTCGGGGCTTTAATTGCATTTCCACCGATGGGGCTTACAATTAGCTCGCTAACGGTAATGGGTTTTATACTAGTCTTGGGAATAGTGGTAGACGATGCGATTGTTGTTGGAGAGCGAGTGCATGCTTATGAGCAAAAGGGTCTCAGTAAGAGCGCAGCAGCAATAGAGGGGACCGTCGAAGTTTCAATACCGGTGATATTTGGTGTGTTGACTACGATTGCCGCATTTCTTCCTCTCCTCGTCGACGATACGCAATTTTCTTCTTTTTCTAAACTCATTGGCGGAACTGTTGTATTTTGTCTGATCGCCAGCTTGCTGGAATCTCAGCTCATTCTTCCTGGCCACATTGCTCACCGCAAAACCAGGGGCTATTTTATGGAAGGCTCTCGTTTAGTTAATGCCTGGCAAAGTTTTCAGAGCCGAATAGCCAGTGCGCTAGAAAATTTCGCTGAGTTAGGTTACAAGCGCGCGCTGACAGTAGTCCTTAAATATCGGTATGCGGCTTGGGCAACTGCTACAGGAGTCATCTTTGTAGTTCTCGCTTTATTATGGAGCGGAAGAGTGGTATTTCAATTCATGCCCTCAATTGAGGGAGATAGAATTTGGAGTACGATTACCATGCCCGCCGGAGTGCCAGCTTCTCTTACTCAGGAAGCCGTGGCAGTTATTGAATCCAAAGCACTCGAGTTGGCTGCAGAGCTTGATGCTGAACTTGATATGCTCAAAGTGTCCGGAGATTCTTCGATTGTTGCTGAGAACGTTATTGAGAACGTGCTCACTATCGTTGGCGGGAGTGCACCTAAGGGAGGGCCGGGCGGAGGACAAAGGAGTGCTGGCAGAAGCGAGGTCGCAGAAGTGATGCTGTACTTGGCTCCGTTTTTCGAAAGGGGAGGTATAAGTGCTGCGGAAATTCGAGACCGATGGCGAGAAAAGGTAGGGACTATACCTGACGCTCTCGAGTTAACGTTTGTATCCGATGCCTTTTCAGCCGGGGATGCAATCAACTTTAGGCTTGAGGGCAGAGATGAGGAAAAGCTTAAAATTGCTGCGACCCAGCTTCGAGAGGAGTTGATGCTTTATCCAGGTGTATTCGATGTTTCAGATAGTTTTAGAGCGGGAAAGCAAGAAGTCCAGATACAGATTTTAGAGAGGGGTAAGACCCTTGGATTAACGTTGAACGATGTTGCGACTCAGGTACGCCAAGCTTTTTATGGAGCGGAAGCACAAAGAATTCAAAGAGGTAGCGACGACATTCGGGTAATGGTTCGTTACCCAGAACCAGAAAGACAATCACTGGGGAACCTGGAAGAGCTTCTCATTAGAACTCCGAGCGGTGCAGAGGTTCCTTTTCTGAGTATCGCTGATTATTCCTTGGGTAATACTTACTCTAGTATTAACCGGCAAAACGGACGCCGCATAATTTCAGTCAGAGGTGATGTTGANAGATCGGTTGTCAAACCGGAAGAAATTAGGAGAGAGTTAATTACAAAGTATCGNCAGCAGTGGGANAGAGAGCTNGATGTAACTTTGGCTGTCGGTGGCGAAGGTGAGAGGCAGGCAGAGTCGCTTGAAGGTTTGTANACTACCTATCCNATAGCGATGTTAATCATGTTCGCGTTACTTGCTATCCCCCTGAAATCGTACTTGCAACCCTTGGTAATCATGAGCGTGATTCCTTTCGGTGCGATTGGAGCGATATTTGGACATTTCTTAATGGACACTGCTCTGGTGTTTTTCTCAATTCTTGGAATAATTGCATTAAGCGGCGTAGTAGTAAACGCGAGCCTAGTTCTTGTGATCACCATCAACAGATTAAGAGAAGAAGGACAGAGTATGCTCGACGCGGTTTCCAATGCGGGGGCTGTCAGATTTAGGCCGATTATTTTGACTTCAGTTACGACATTCATCGGACTGGTTCCTTTAATGGTAACGGCAAGCCCGGCGACGTTCTTCATCATTCCAATGGCAATTTCTTTGGCTTACGGGGTGCTGTTTGCCACTGCTATTACTCTATTCTTGGTGCCTTGTTTATATTTGATTTTGAACGATCTGGTTGGATTCGGCGAACCAAACCAAGACCCAGAATATGATGCTTATCAGGCGGAACTCAAGGTCAGTAAAAACACAGCGTAATTTGTCCCTTTTCATGATAATGATTTGTTAGGCCAACAGTAAACGTATATGTTCAAGCTTTGGTTATTTACGGCAGCGATTTGTACAGTATCGATGACTTTTGCTCAGCAAAATCAGATTGACTTTATACATCCCTTAGCACCTAAATTCGCGCAGTTTGGTAATCTAGACATTGGAGTTCGCACAATTGAAGTGAGCTCGCCAGATGCGGTAGACGTGCTTAGTACACCCCGTGGCGGAGAAACAGCGTTTTATGATCGAAGGTTGACAGTAGAAGTTTGGTATCCGGCTGATCTTGCTGGTGGAGAACCTGGAGGAACATACGAAGCCATTACTCGTAATCCACAAATTACAGCGATCCTTCAAGGGCGAGCCGCTCGCAACGCTGAGGCCCTCGTAGATTCGGGACCCTATCCGCTAATAATTATTTCACATGGTTACCCTGGTAATCGTTATCTACTAAGTCATGCAGGAGAAAACCTCGCAAGTAAGGGTTATGTCGTTGCATCAATTGATCACAAAGAAAGCACNTATGAAGACCAGCAATCGATCGCATCAACCCTTTATAATCGACCGATAGATCAAAGGACTGTGCTGAATTCTATGGCCGCATTGTCCGAAGATATAGAGAGTCCTTTTTATTCCTTAGTAGACTCAGAAAANACAGGNATAATTGGCTATTCGATGGGCGGTTATGGNCTAGTTAACAATCTTGGTGGCGGGTTCAGTGAGCANAGCGTCAATGGTTTTATCTCTCCACCTAACGGATTGNTGGAAACTCACTCGACTAACAGTCCAAATTTTAGGGACAGACTTGATGTCCGAATCAAAGCTGGTCTCCTAGTTGCNCCCTGGGGAATGAACGCTGGTTTTTGGACTGAGACCGATCTGGCGGGGATAACNGTTCCAAGTTTTTATATTGCAGGGGACCAGGATACAGTNGCCGGATACGANAACGGAACAAAGAAAATTTATGAGGGTGCGGTAAACAGCGAACGTTATCTCTTGACTTACTTGGGAGCGGGACATAACGCTGGCGCTCCGATTTCGTTGCCTATGGAGCTAGATAACGAAGAAAACGCTGAACCCGCCACGCATTATCGTGATGATAATTGGGATAATGTAGAGATGAATAATATTATGGACCACTTTGCGACGATTTGGTTTGATAAGCACTTGAAGGGAGTTGAGAGAGACGAGGCATTAAACAATATTCCAGAAAATTATCAAGAACGATTACTCCTCGAGCATCTGTCTATTGGTGAGTAATTCCTCACTAAGTTTCTTTACACATTCAACTNAGCTAGTTCTTAGTGANGATCAGGAGAGATTTTCTAAGAAATTAAGTAACAGTCGAGAAGTCTCTTCTGCCTGTTCCTGCTGGACCCAATGACCTGCTCCTTGCACCAGATGCACCTCGCGCATATCTGTGCAAGCGCTCTCTTGCATGCGCTCGAAGTTACCAGGGCTTTGATAGGTGCCCCAATCGCTAGCCCCGCTTATAAACATTGAAGGCTGATCTATTGTTTTGCCNGCGTATAGCTGCTGCTCGGCTCTTCCAATTCCACTTGACCCCATGCGATATCCATTGAGTCCGCCTTGAAAACCTGTCCGACCATACTCTTCGGTGTACACTTCTAGGGCAGCGTCTGGNAGCCATGTATTTCGAGATANTTCTNTGTCAGACGGCATATGAAGTTCAACAGTNTCAGCCATGTTCATATTAAGATCCATTATGTAATAAGTTGGCATTTTTGCCCACTCTTCTGCAGTCCGACCAGCNAGTCTGTAAGGCTNGTTGTCAGTCCAATCTGCACTTTTNTAGTGATAATAGGCTCTAATAAAATTACTAAGTCCCTGTTTGGCGTGCCACATATCATTATTTGCTTGGCGGGTTTGATAATAACGTTGATAGTGCTTGCGAGGACGAGTTAGGGCAGCCAAGTCATCGTAAATGGTTGAAGAAATTTCTGTGCTATCCGAATTTTTTGAATCAGCAAAGTTTTTTGGTATTGATGGCGTCCCGCTGAAAGGTGCGCTCATCATCACGACAGATTTAAAAATATCGGGTCTAGTAACGGCACACCAACCAGCTAAAGGTGAGCCCGCATCATGACCAATTACAGCAGCCACTGAGTCGTATCCAAACGCATAAACTAGTCCAAGAGCATCTCGGACCTTATTTAATGAGCGAAAGGGAGTTAGATCCCCATCATAATTACTGTCCCAGCCTGTAGTTCTGCCATAACCTCTAACATCAGGTGCAAAAACATGGTAGCCGGCATCTGCCAAAGGTTTCATAACGTTCCGCCAGCTATAGGCCAGTTCGGGAAAACCATGCAGAAGCAACAATGCCGGCCGGTTTGGAGTTTCAAATCCTGCTTCTAAAACATGCACGCGCAGACCATTTACATTATTCACGAACCGCGAACGCACGCCATCTGGCAACCATTCTTGTCTGTAGGGATGCATCACACCATCAAGGGTAAACTGATTTTGTGCAAAGAGGTTGGAGCTAGCACCGAGTGCTGGAGCTAGAAGTGTGGCAGATCTGAGTATCTGTCTTCGAGTCAATGTTTTCATATTCCAAACTTCTCCTATCTAATGCTGTTAGCCATCCAAAGCAAGTGCTAATGAATTTCTCGTTACAAATTTGCCATTTCAATTGAAAAATTCATCACCATACCGCCCGCCCGGTCATCCGTATCAAATATTGCCAGCCGGTCAAGATAAGCGTCAAGAGATGTCATTTTTCCAGTTGATGTGCATGCATTGACAAAAACTCCCTCAAAGCTAGTTCGAACTTTTACCGCATGCCAAGCTTTCTGGAGAGCGGGACGAAAGATTTCTTCAGATAACCAACCTTGATCTAGTCCGCGCTTAATAGCTGTTCCAATCATAGCCGTAGAAGTGATTTCAGCGAATGATCCGGGATAATCGATTACCTCATGCCACATCCCGTCTGGGTCTTGGTAAGGAAGCAGTGCATTTAGCTGGTCAGCTAAAAATCCGAGGATGATATCCCGAGTGGGAAGCTCTTTAGGAAAATCGGTCAGTGCAAGCGCAAGACCAAGCGCCGCAAAACCGTTGCCTCGACTCCACGCTACATCAGCTTCTGGCGAATGTCGATAAAGGCCATTCGGGCGCAGCAACAGATTTCGCATGTAAATGATATGTTGGGCAGCCATGTCATAGTACTTTCTGTTATCAGTGAATTTTCCTGCCTTCACTAGCAATGGTGTCGCCATAAAGAAAGAGTCACTCATCTCATTATGCATCGGGGCAGCTTCTAAGGGGTCTCCATTTTCATCAAACGCCAATTCTGCTGCTTCTAAAATGAGTCTCAGGGATTCTTCATCGCCGGTAGTTTCATAATGCTGAGCAAAAACTAGTTGTCCTGCCAGCGTCGATGCGTTCGTAATTTCTATCGTCTCACCTCTCAGATAGGGTTCTATCAAAACATCGACGTCATCCTCATACCCTAGGCGAAGTCGTCCGATGACACTCATCCCTGGGACGTAGACGGGTGATGAAAAATCGTGGCCATAAATGGCTGCTAGTTGGTCAGCTAGGCCTCTCGGAGTTCGAGCGACTCGTCTTTCCAACTCGCTTCGAGCGATTGAGCGTTGGAGATCGTTTATCGACTGCAAGAAGCTGACATTGGTATTTGTCTCGGTCACACGGGAAACAGGTATGGTGCCGAAACCAGCTATACCATGACTTTCAACCGCTTCGGCAAATCCATAGTCTTCCCCACCGTCTAAGATAATCAAATCAGGTGCATGGGTTCCAATCCATCGCCATAGAACATGTGACACGGTGTTCTCAGAATAAGCATTTCCTTCGGGCGGGAATTTTAAGGGCTCACCTTGCGGGTTTGCCAAGGGAATTATAATTAGGTTTGGTCCTGACCCATCGGTTGTCCTTGCGTAATCCTCAAATAAAGTTTCTATACTTGGTGCACTTTCATTGGGCCCTGTCAGTCCTGCTAAATATAAAATTGTCGGAGAGTCATTNTTTTTAAGAATGCCTCTTGCGCTTATCACTTCCCGGTCAGACGTTAAACCAATATCCCAGCTTATTTCTTCGCCAAAGGAATGAAACGAAATTAATAGCAGCGAACTAAATAGATACCTTAATTTAATAAACATTTTGAGAGGTTACTCTTTTTGCATGAGTTCTTTTATTTGGTTCAAGGCTGCGTTAAAGATTAGGTCAAAACCAATCTGTCCATATTCGGCAGTAGCAATGGTGGGATCACCAGAGACACCATCGACATCCGGACCTCGGCCAGGACTCATGCTGTTAGTCCGAACATGTTCTGGCGCTATAGCCAGTAACAAGGACGTGTCACGAAGTCCGGCATGACTACCAATCTGTTCGTAGTTAGCTCCCTGAGAAATTAAATAATCATCAAAAACCCCAATTTTGTACCAGTCACCAATATGAAAGACATTTATTCCTTCCCGTGACCANTCCCGAGAAAGCCTCTCTGCTACAGATTCTTGTGGTGCCTGNTTTGGNCCNCTGTCACCCATNAAAAGAATGTCGGTAAANCCATGNTGTTTCAGGCTCCTAGCTGTATATTCTAGGACTGATTCAAAAACNTCCCGAGGTATCGATATTGTTCCGGCAAAGCGCATGTGGCCTGAGGGAGGATCTATGTCCCCTTCGGGCACATAGGTGATTACCGGAGCGACCAAAGTATTTCCTAATGAACGAGCTATTCTTTCNGAGCCCGCGTTAATTCTATACTTGTGTTTACCTAGCACCATATGCGGACCATTCTGTTCAGTACCTGCTGTAGGAANAATTATTGTAGTTGAACCATTATCTATTGCAGAGGCGACTTCAGTCCAAGTCAGTTCCTCAAGAAAAACAGTGTCTGGCGTTTGCGCTAAAATAAATTTAGATGTTACTACTAGGAGAATTAAGACAGAAAGGCACAGATTTTTTGGCATTTAGGAAACCTTGATAAAATCTTTGGATAATTCGAAAAAAATTGCACTGGGTTAATTGTTTTAGTTTCTGGCACCAGCCGCTTCTAGCAAGGTTACTACGGAGGAATAACCTCTCTGCTTTGCAAAGGAAAGGGCTGTCTGCCCCTCTGCATCTGTTGAGTTGATCGGCACACCTGTTGTTAAGGCTACAGAAACAGAATCAAAAATTAATGNTTCNTTGTCCTGTAGTTGNCCTGATCTTCTTTCNGGTGTGCCCCAGCTCATTCTTAACCGCCAGTGACCCATTCCTACGGCTGCCATGAGTAGGTTTATTTTACCTTCGTCTTTGATGAAATTATCACCTCTCCTTTGGGCAGGGTAATTCATGTTNTTCACTACATNGGTGTTAGCCCCAGCCTNGATTAGGGCTTTCATTATTTGTGGTTCCGCAAATCTCGCCGCTAGCCATAATGGTGTCGCACCNAGCAGTGAATCATGAAAATTATAATCCGTAGANTGTCTTCGAACTGGTGTAGGTTTTTCTAAAATAGCTTCTAGGTTTGCTCTGTGTTTGATTAGCACNTTTACTGCGTCTATGTTTCCNCGAAGCACAGCAGCGTGCANTGCTGTGTGCCCACTCTCATCNGATTCTATGTTNGCGCCACTTTCGATGAGATAATCAAGNACATGNGGGTTACCGCNATGAACTGCCATTATTGCTGGACTAGTTCCGAATGCAGAAACTTGATTGACATCACTTCCNGCTTCGACCAGTAGTTGGGTAGACCCAAGATCCCCAGATCGTGCTGCAAACATTAACGCACTGTTGCCGCCTTGCTCAATCCAATACTTATANTTAGGGTGGCTATCTTGTTCTTTTTCAGATTTAACNTATTGCTCCCGAACCAGAGAAAGTGCATCGACGTCGGCTCCAAATTCAAGCAGAGCAGCAACAACATCTGTGTTCCCCCTCGCTGCCGCCCACATGAGTGCAGTTTGCTCCCGTGTCACTGATACATTTGGATCGCCACCAGCTTTCAGTAATGATCTGACTACGTCCCCATTACCCGCTTGTGCGGCTGTCATTATTGCCGTTTCACCAGATAAAAGTTGGATCCTTGGATCCGCTCCGGCTTCCAGGAGCATGTCGACGGCGCTCAAGTTTCCGTTNTCTGATGCAAGCCACAGTGGCGTCACGCCCAGATCTGTGGTGGCGTTAACGTCTGCATTGACGGTGAGTAAACTTTGAATCGCGTTTTCGCTATTATGATAACTCGCCCAATGCAATGCTGTGGTGCCGTCACCATAAATCACATTTGGATTTAGCCCATCTTCAAGTAAAGAGGCTAATTNGTTCCACTTTTGTTCCTTTGCCAGTTCGACAAGGATTGGCATATTCTGGGCATAATTTTGAATAGAGACAGAAATGAGCGCTGTGAAAAAAACTGAACGCGATTTTAGAGTCATGATTGTCACTTATGTCAGTCGCAGTTTCTTAAAGTGCTATCGGACCAGAGCTACCGCCCATTTTNGGGACAGAGACCCCAAATTTTTCCATTAGGCCNAAGTGCAGGTCAGCCATGGTTGGTTCATTACTGTAATGAACATGTTCTCCCCCAGCNAGCCAGCCAGCTCCTCCGCCCACCAANAGAATCGGTAGGTTAACTCCNGAGTGGATCGTGCTGTTAGAAAGTCCGCCNCCATAAAGGATTGTCATGTTATCCAGTAAGGTTCCATCACCTTCAGTCACAGATGAAAGCTTATCGAGGTATTTTGAGAACAGGGTCGTGTGATAAGTATTTATCTTTGACATCCGCTCCACNAAGACCGGATTATTGTTGTGATGAGAGAGCGGATGATGCGCGTCGGGTACACCAATCTGTGGGTAAGGTCGAGGGCTTTGCTCCTTACTCATCATGAAGGTAACTACTCGAGTTAGATCGGTTTGCAACGCGAGAACCTGCAAGTCCTGCATAATTTCCATATGCTCCTCGAAGCTCGGCGGCACTCCNGCAGGTTGATCCAGCTCTGGCAAATCCATATCAATTTGNTCTTCGGCTTTCTGAATTCGCCGCTCTATATTTCTTACAGACTCTGTGTAGCCATCAACGAGATGCCTGTCTTCATAACCCAGCTTACTCTCAAGATTTGCTAGTTTCTCCATCACCGCATCTAGGATACTTGTTTGCTGCCTGAGACGAATCTCCCGGGCCTCTTTAGCTGTTGTCCCACTATCTCCAAATAACCGTTCAAACAACGCGCGTGGATTATGTTCTGTGGGTAGTGGTTGAGTTTTGCCTCGCCAAGACAGGGTATGGGTGTAGACGCAACTTAGGTTTACAGTGCAAGCACCTGCTAATGCTGGTGCGTCCATCGAGAGTTCAAGTGATGATAGTTGCGTCTTTTTTCCAAGCTCATTTGCCAGTATTTGATCTATTGAAATATCTGCAAGTATCTCAACCTCAGTCTTTCCGCCTTGTGTAACACCCGTGAGAAATGAACCGCCTGCCCCTGCGTGGGCAATATTCCAGTTGGCTTTTAGTCCGGAAATGACCTTCATTTTCTCTTTATAGTTAGCGAGAGGCTTAAGCACCGGTGTGAGTTCATAGTCGCCGACAGTCTTGGGAGACCAATACTCCATCGCCATACCGTTAGGTATATAGACCGTCTGGAATCTGTGGATTCTCTCGGGAGCGTTGGCAAAAGCTGGAGTCATCGCGTCAAGCATTGGCAAGGCAAGAGCTGCGCCAACACCCCTCAACAAGGCCCGGCGAGAGAGCGTCTTGCCAGAAACAAAATTTGCAGGTTCCAAAATAGCTTTTGGTTTAATTATCATTATCGCTACCTCTTAGTTGGTGCTGCACTTTTCTGAATGTTACACCTAAATATCCTTAAAATCAGGATTTTATGTTGCCATTTTTTAATCCGAGTCCGCAATTTGTGAGGGAACTTGAGTGTCATTTGCCGCGATCCCAATAGGAGCGATGCTAGACGTAAAAGCTGGGCTATTAACTATTCCAAGAATTATCGACGACCATTTGTATTCTTCTTCGGAAGCCTCTCGGACAATTTGGCGAATTACCGGTTGGTCATAGTACTCCACCCGTCTCCCAAGCGCATATGTCATTAATTTTTCCGTAAGGGTATGAGCAAATTGCTCAGGTCTACTTAACATCCAATCGCGGAGGTCTGAAAAACCAGAAAATTCGACGCCACCTGGATAATTCCCATTAGGGTCCACGGGGTTTCCAACTTCATCGAATTCACGCCAAGTACCAATTACATCAAAATTCTCAAGTGCAAAACCTAAGGGGTCAATGACGACATGACACGAAGAGCAAACAGGGTCCTCTCTGTGTTGGGCCAAACGCTCTCTGATCGAAGTTGGTATCTGGCCAGCTTCGGCCTCAGGCAAAATTGGCACGTTTGGCGGTGGTGGCGGTGGCGGTGTGCCTAATAAATTATCTAGAAGCCACTTACCCCTGAGCACAGGAGATGTCCTTCCAGGGTAAGAAGTTACCGTTAGTAAAGCTCCTTGCGCTAACAGTCCGCCGCGTTTATCTGTATCTGGGAAAGTCGCCTTTCGAAAGCGGCTGCCATATACGTTTTCAATCTCGTAGTGTCTGGCTAGGCGCTCGTTAACGTAGGTGTGGTCTGAATTAAGTAGCTTGATGATACTTGAATCCGTTTTAATGGATTCAGCTACAAACATTTCAGTTTCCTTTTCGAAAGCTTCTATGAGACTCACATCGTATTGGGGAAACAATACTGTATTGATATTGACTTCGTCTAGGCGTCTGAGATTTAGCCACTGAGCAGCAAAGTCTTCGACTAATGTCTTAGTTGCGAGATCTTCTTTTAGCATGCGTCTAACTTGCTGCTCATAGATTTGAGGGTCAGAGAGAGTGCCACTTTCCGCGACTTGCAAAAGTTCCTCATCAGGAGGGCTTGACCAGAGGAAAAACGCTAGTCTTGTAGCTAACTCTGCGTCACTTAAATCAAAGGTTGCGCCATCTGCTAGATCCGCTGGGGCATGGTAACTTCGAATAAGAAAGTCNGGATCGCTTAATATGAATTCAAGAGCAAATTGAATGCCTTCNTCGAAAGNACCTCCCTGCTCACGACCACGATTAAAGAAACTGAGTAGTATCTGTGAATCATTNTCAGTAATTGAACGTCTNTATGCGTTTCGAGCTATTCNTGTCAGTATTTCTCTTGCGCAGGAGGCTTCTTCACTTAGCTGATCTGGGTAGCAAGAAAATATGAGCTGACGGCTTGGGGNGTCGCCTAAATTTTCGTCTATGGANTAAGGTCCACCGATCTCTATTGCATGAATCTTTTGATAATCAAGATAGGCTTCACTGTTTGCTGGAAGCCTTCCACCTTGCCTTGGTTGAGGAATCTCTTCGTCAATTACTTGTTGGCGAACGTATGAGGCGGTGACAGAGTGAGGGCCAGCAGTCACCGGGACGGTGATTTCCAATCCCTCGGTGGCCTTGTAAAGCATGTACTGTTCCCAGTCTATACTTCCTGGTTCACCGGTTCCGCTGAAACTAAGTGGAGTCGGTGTGCCTGGCGCATCACCTCCAATTGTAAATCTCTCTAATAATTTGCCATCCAATCGCACGTCCAGAGTTTGCGCCCAGCCTAGTCCTTTAACGTAGTCTTGATAGTTTGTTTCTAAGTCAATTTTTATGGTGTATTCGCCATCGTACTGAAAGTTGTGACGCACTGATATGCCGCCGCGTGACCCAAAAGGCATGTCTTCGGTCTGACGCCAATCTTGGCTCATATAAAGAGGTATTTCGTAATTGGTAATGCTGGGAATTAGCGGAGGCAGTCCAGTTGCTAATCTTGTCACTTGTCGAGCAACAGACATATACCTCTCCATATGAGCAGGCGTAAAAGGCAATGCTGATGCAATATTATCAAAGCTCCCGTCTGCTGTTGGGTCGCCTGGAAGTAGCTCCATCACGTCCACGTCTATGCCCAAAAGGTTATTAATAGCGTTATTGTATTCGTATCGATTCATTCGGTGAATTGGGGTAACTCTGCCGGGATTGGGATTCTCCAGCCAATTTCTGTCGAGCTCAGATTCTAACCAGCTAGTCATTACTCCATAAGTCTCGAAATCGGGCCTAGGCATCCCGGATGGAGGCATCATGTGAGCGCGCAGTTTTTTTACGACTTTTTCAAAAACTTCGGCATTATTGTTTATGTCTTTAAAATCTATATTTTGTAGCGACAGTCCGGAAGTTGCCAAAACATCATTATGGCAAGCAAGGCAATACTGATTTGCGATCTGAGTCATGTCTTGCGCAGAAAAATCACTTTGCTCTTGTGCATTTACGCCGTTATTAGCGATTTGCGAGGNAAATGGTATGCCGATAACAGTGAGACCGCTGATTCCGAAAATCAGCCCCAAATGTTTNCAGCTCTTCCAGATTGGTTTCATTGTAGCTCCGCTAGCCCCAAGACCCTTANAACAGTCTTTATCTCTTNGGCCGANNAGGCCAATTTTTNTNAAAAATGTGCTTAAAGATCAATGATCTAANAGTACCCTAGGTGCGCGAATACTGCAATATTAAAATAGAAACATTCCTTTACGGCTCAGTATTCAGGCGACTATTATCCAGTTATGTGTAAATAAAGAGCGAAAATCCAATTGTCTCGTCTAACACACTGTAGTTTTAGAATAAAAAGCAGGAGAAACCATGAAAGAAAAGAAGATTCTTAATTTTAGGCTCGCCCTAATAAAGGGTTTATACAAGGCCTTTGTCTTGGCCATCGTATATAACTCTTTTTCGACGTCAACATACGCTCAGGGGGACGTCAGAAGTATCGTTGGAGTAACGAGTACTTACTCAGTAATCCCTAATATCACTTATCAAAGAGCTGGAGGTATTGATCTAAAGCTGGATGTTTATCGACCTCGCGATGTGGATGGTCCTAATCCAACCCTGATGTATATTCATGGAGGGGGGTGGACTAATGGTAGCAAAGAAGGATCATCGTTAACTTTTTTGCCTTATCTGGAGATGGGTTGGACAGTGGTCAATGTAGCTTATCGTTTGGCTGATGCTGCTCATGCGCCTGCGGCGGTAGAGGATACTCGATGTGCACTTCGCTGGGTATATCGTAATGCCGAGCAGTATGGTTTCGATAAAGAGAATATCGTAGTCACTGGTAATTCAGCAGGAGGGCATTTGGCACTAACTACGGGCATGCTAAAAAGTGATGTCGGTATGGAACGTCAGTGTCCGGGAGATCGCATGCGGAGCACCTGGGATGTCGGTCCAAGGAATATGGAGACTTTGGAAGTCGCAGCGATTATTAACTGGTATGGTATTACGAGCGTTTCAGATTTGTTGAATAATGGTCCTGGAACCTCAGGAAATTTCACAGAGGCTTGGGTCGGCAGTTCGGCTGACCGCATAGCAATTGCGGCAAGAGTATCTCCTATGAATCATGTGCGCGATGATTTGCCACCGATTTTGACCATACATGGAGATGAAGATTCGATTGTTCCCTATGCGCATGGTGTCAGATTGCATGAAGCACTTGAAAGCGCCGGCGTTTCTAACAAATTAATTACGATTGAAGGAGGTGGTCATGGCGGTTTTAGTTCCGGTCAGATGGAAGGAATATACGCGCAGATCCGAGAATTTTTAGATGACCATAATGTTGGTCGTTAGTTTTAAATCAGGGTTCTTTGCGATGGAGGTTACTTTGTCCTCCATCGCTAGCATTCTCAGTCATAGCACGCCTTGATTTCTGTGATCCCCGAATTTGGGCCTTACCACATTTTTAAGAGGTATTTGTAAACCATCGGTATCTTCCAGCCACTTATAAATATCGTTCGCAAAATTTTGGATTCGATCTTGATGTTCTGGAGCATCAATTAAGTTTCGCATTTCATTAGGGTCCTGACTGAGGTCGTAAAATTCGTTGGTATCCCAGATTCCATGATAACGAATATACTTATAGCGCTCGGTTCTTACACCAAACATCGTTGGCGTCTGAGGAAAGTCCATTTCCCAGTAATACTCGTAGAAAACGCGGTCTCTCCAGTCTGCCGACGTTCTTTCTAATAGCGGGACAATCGACATTCCCTGCATATGCGCTGGCGCTCGCAGGCCTGCCACGTCCAGGATTGTTGGAGCGATATCTATGTTTTGAATTAAGGCATTTATGGGAGCGCCGCCTTCTAGGCGAGTTGGCCACCGAACGAGCAGAGGTACTTTGGCAGATTCTTCATAGAAGTGGCGCTTATCAATAAGACCATGCTCTCCAAAGGAAAATCCATTATCTCCCATGTATATAACTAAGGTGTCTTCTGCTAGTTTATTTTTATCAAGAAAATCTAGAACGGCCCCAACGCTATCATCTACGCCTTTAAGTGTCTCAGTGTAACGGTGGAAAAAATCTTCAAAGTCGATACGCCCGTGGTACATATAGTCGACACCATGCCAGGACTCGCGTTGAGCTTTCACCCAATCAGGTAGAAGACGATCTCCATAGTAATCTCTCCCACTTGGGGGCGAGTCATCAGGAGCTGTTCTCTCTAGATCACTTCCGTTATTCGAAGTCGGATCATAAGAAGGAGGATACACAACGTCTTGTTCCTGATAGTCGCCTAAGTGACGCGTGGCAGGGGCAAATTCGCTATGAACTGCCTTGTGAGAAAGATACATAAAGAAGGGCTTATCCCTTGCAGTTGAGGCAAGCCACTCTACAGCATGCTCGGTAAGTAAATCCGAGATATAAGTCTCCTCGTCGTATGAGATCTTGGTACCATTAATGTTTAATGTCGGTCCGTAGTAGACGCCTTGACCCCTGAAGCTCTCCCAATGGTCAAAGCCTGGTTGAGGTTCATCGGTGTGGTTTCCCATATGCCACTTACCGAAAAAGCCAGTTTGATATCCGGCATTTTGGAGATACTCTGGGAAAAAAGTGAGATTGCCCGGATCTGGTGCAGCGTTATCAACGACCCTATGCGTATGAGAATAAAGGCCAGTTAATATTGATGCCCGTGAAGGGGAACATAACGAGGTTGTTACATAGGTATTTGGGAAATAGGCGCCTTCCCGCGCCAAACGATCCAGATTAGGGGTTTCAAGCCATGGTACTTTGCCCGTAAAGCCCATAAAGTCATAGCGATGATCGTCAGTGAGGATAAAGATTATATTCTTTGGAGTGGTCCTAGAAATTGTATCCAATTTTAATGGGTTGTTAGTATTTACACATGAAGTGAGCGTTAAAAGGAGTGTAACTGTTAGGTAAGATGATTTGCTCATAAAATATAATAATGTTTAGATTTAATTTAAGAGTTCAGAAGTTGCTTACGAAGTTCTTCGAAAACCGGTGCAAGCGATGTGATTAAGAGTGCTGCCATAGTGAAATTAAATGCTCTAATGTAACGCGGATAACGTAGAATAGTTTTCAGAGATGCGCCGAACCATAACCACAACAACGTACAAGGGGAGCCAAATAACATAAATATCAGGGCTATCACAACTATTTGAAAGGTGTAAGGTTCAGATAAAACTGTATACGTTACTGTAGCGCCAACGGCTAAGACCCAAGCTTTTGGGTTTACCCACTGAAAAAGAGCGGCCTGTAAAAAAGTAAAAGGCTTTCCGCTGCTTTCCCCGTATTCAGAAATAGGGGCAGTTGCAATTTTCCAAGCAAGAAAAGTAAGATAACTGACTCCAACAATCTTTAAGGCGGTGTGCATCATTGGATAGATTTCAAAGATCTCTGCAATCCCTAAACCAACCACAATTATCATCACAGGGAAGCCCATATAAATACCTAAAAGGTGTTGGAGGCTTCTCCTTATTCCAAAATTTAGTCCCGAGGTCATTATCATGATGTTATTCGGACCGGGTGTGATGCATGTGCTGACCGCAAAAATTGCTATTGCAAGATATTCCATCAGTCTGGAGTTTCCTTTCTAAGTGCTTAAAAGCTATACCCCATACATTGTGGTTCCTCCAACCACGGTCCTGACAATTTCAATATTCTTGATTTGATCGGGGTCTACGTCGTGTGGATCTTCAGCGAGAATAACGAAATCGGCTAACTTACCGGCGGTGATGCTGCCCTTGATATTTTCTTCAAACGAAGCATACGCACCGTTCATGGTGCAGATTTTCAAGGCCTCGTCGATGCTAATACGCTGGTTCGGCCCCCATACTCGCCCCATCCAATCCTTCCGAGTCACCATACTCTGAATACCCATTAAAGGTTCGTAAGGGCCTGGTGTGTAATCAGAAGCCGGCGCTACCGGTATGTCATAGTCGAGGAAAGATTTGTGCGCGAACATCCATCTCATTTTTTCTTCGCCATAGTAAACCCACTTATTGCCATGGTAGTGGACATAGGTATAGAAGGGCGTAGGTATAGAACCAGTGGCTTTGATGCGCCGCAGCAGATCAGGGTTTACGAGAGAGCAGTGTTCAATGCGGTGTCGCGGATCGGGTCGGGGCCAAAGAGATTGTACTCTTTCATACGCATTCAACACCATGTCAATTGCTATATCACCGTTTGCATGTATACCAATCTGGAAGTCGTTACGGTGAGCGTTTTCAACAGCCTCATGAATTTCTTCCTGACTCATCGTCAGGATTCCGTGATCGCCAGGACGTCCTTCAAATGGAGTGCTCATTGCCATCGTCCTTTCAGACGCGGAGCCGTCGGCTCCAAATTTTACGGCGCCAATACGGAAAACTTCATCGCCAAACCCCGTTCTTACGCCTGAATTCACAAGATCAAAAAAGAGTTGCCCGCGCGGAAACAAATACATTCTAAAACGGAGTCCGTCGTCAGCTCGTGCATCTTGGTAGGCGATCATGTCATTTCGACTGCCTCCTGTTTGATGAACCGATGTTAGCCCGGCTGCTGTCATTAGCTGAGAAATTAATTTAATCCCGTCTCGACGCTCCTCTCGATTNGAATCGCTTGGGATCAAATCACGAAAGACGTCGCGAGCTTTTTCCGCGACCAGACCAGTGAGGACTCCGTTATCATCGCGGTAAAAGCGACCATCATCCGGATCAGGTGTTTCTGCGGTAACACCTGCCATAGCAAGTGCCATACTGTTATAAACTCCGGTGTGGCCTCCACGGTGTCCAACCACAACTGGATTCTCGGGCGCTGCTTCGTCTAAATCAAAGCGATTTATTGGCCTTCCTTCGTCCAGTTTTGTATCGTCATATTTAAAAGCCCGAACCCACTGGCCTCTTGGAGTGTTTCTTGCGCGTTCTGCGATGGCTTCCTTTATTTCAACAACAGAGCGTAGATCTGCGTTTACTTGGACTAACTCGTTAACGCCCCCTGAAGACGGGTGAGAATGGGCGTCAATAAAACCTGGGGTGACTGTCATTCCCTCTGCATCAATAATCTCAGAACTTGATGAGGCTAGATTTAGAATATCACTAGATGAACCGACTGCGATGAACCGGTCATCTCGTACTGCAAATGCTTCGGCTCTTGGCATGGAATCGTCACTCGTTAATACTCGAGCATTCACCACCACGTAATCTGGAGCTGATTTAATGTCAACTGGCTGAGCAGCAGCCAGAGTTGATTGCGTCGGTAATCCCAGTCCCGCTGCAGCGAGAGCTGAGCTAGATCCGATAAATTTGCGCCTGGAAAATTTTGCCATTTTTCCGTACCTCAATTTAGATTGTCAGGTCGTCAACGTTTGTTTGAAATATAAGAAACTGTATTGGTCTTCACTATATCGCGCGTATGATTATAGAGCAAAGTAGTTTGAGCATTTTTGTGATCAATCGGAGTAAAATCCAGAATAAGATNCATAGANNATTTNAGCGAATTAGCTCTNTNTACTACATTTTTACNAGATTGTGAGGTATGTTGTACNCCCANTTTAGNNAGTTNNTNNANCTCTGTCGNGGTNNNANAAAAAGCTTTNNANAGTTAATGAAATTGTGAAAAACTGGATGTACATTCAATTAATCNATATCTCTTCAAGAGGCAACCTGAAGTCATGAATGATTTGGACTTAAACGCACACTGGATGCCGTTTACTGCTAATCGGCAGTTTAAAAAAAATCCGAGATTACTGGTAGCCGGCGAGGGTGTTCACTATACAGATTCCGAAGGAAGGAAGATATTTGATGGATTGTCAGGATTATGGACCTGCGGTGCGGGTCACGGTAGACAGGAGATAAACAAGGCTGTTACTAATCAACTTAACACGCTAGATTACTCGCCCGGTTTTCAGTTTGGTCATCCTTTGAGTTTTCAGCTTGCTAATAAAGTAATAGAGTTGACTCCTTCCGGGTTAAATAAAGTTTTCTTTACCGATTCGGGTTCGGAAACTATTGATACAGTGTTGAAGATGGCGAGAGGATATTGGCGCAACAAAGNCCAGCCGAGTAAAACCAAATTTATTGGTCGGCACAAGGGCTACCACGGTGTAAATTTCGGCGGTTTGGGGGTCGGCGGCATCGGTTTTAATCGCAAATTATTCGGGCAATCGGTAGAGGCCGACCATATCCCTCACACCGTGTTGGAGGAAAACAAATTCAGTAGGGGAATGCCAGCTCATGGAGCTCATCTTGCTGATGAGTTGGAAGAGTTAGTGCTTCTCCATGATGCTTCCAACATTGCGGCAGTTGTAGTAGAGCCGATGTCAGGAACGTCTGGTGTTTTGCCTCCACCGAAAGGCTATCTCAATCGGCTGCGAAAAATCTGTGATGACCATGATATCCTTTTGATATTTGATGAAGTGATAACGGGATTTGGGCGGATGGGCTCGTATACTGGTGCCGAGGAGTTTGGCGTTACACCGGATATGATGACCGTCGCAAAGCAGATTACTAATGGCTCGATTCCGTTAGGCGCAGTGGTGGTAAAATCAGCTATTTATGACGCGTTCATCGAATCAGGTGGTCCTGAGTATATGGTTGAGTTTCCTCACGGGTACACTTACTCTGCGCATCCGGTTGCATGTGCGGCAGGTATCGCAGCACTTGATTTGCTTGTTAAAGAAAATCTAGTGCAGAGGGTGAAAGAAATGTCCTCNATTTTTGAAGAGGGAATNCATAGCCTTCGNTCAGCGCCTTTCGTCACAGACATTCGTAATTACGGTTTAGCTGGAGGGATTAGCTTGGAGCATTATCCAGGAGAACCCCTGCGTAGACCGTTTGAGCTGGGCGTAAAATGTTTTGAAAAAGGCTACTACGTGCGTTGGGGTGGGGATACAGTACAATTAGCTCCACCATTTATNTCCAGCAAAGACCAAATTGATAGCCTAATAAATGCAGTTGGAGATTCTCTAAATGAGCTCGCAAAAAGCTGAAAAAAATTCAGAATTCGCCAGACCNATACTTGGTCATTTTATCGATGGCAAACTCGTAAATGCTGAAGGCAGAACATCGGAAGTTTTTAACCCGGCAACAGGACAAGTTACCAAAGCAGTTGCATTAGCTGGCAGAGAGACTTACGAAATGGCTTCTTCTGCAGCTAAGCGAGCGTTTCCAGGATGGAGAAATACACCACCACAAAAACGTGCACAGGTTATGTTTACGTTCAAAAAATTACTGGAAGCCCATGCCGATGAGCTATGCGCAACGATAACGTCAGAACACGGAAAAGTTTTGGATGATGCCCGAGGAGAGTTAGGTCGTGGTATTGAGGTAGTCGAATATGCATGCGGTATTTCAGAGCTACTTAAGGGAGAGTTCTCAAAAAATGCAGGCCCTGGCATTGATAGCTGGTCAGAATTCCAACCCCTTGGTGTGGTTGCAGGAATAACACCTTTTAACTTCCCAGTTATGGTGCCGATGTGGATGTTCCCTCTTGCGATTGCCTGTGGAAATACCTTCATTTTAAAACCCTCCGAGCGAGACCCAAGCGCATCTATCCTGATGGCTCAGCTATTGAGCGAGGCCGGCTTACCCGATGGTGTTTTTAACGTAGTCAACGGTGACAAGGAAACAGTCGATCTAATTCTAGAAGACCAGAGTGTCCAAGCAGTCAGTTTTGTTGGGTCGACACCAATTGCGGAAGCGATTTATAGAAAGGGTACAGAATATGGAAANAGAGTTCAGGCATTGGGAGGGGCGAAAAATCACGCTGTCGTTATGCCCGATGCAGATATTGACAACGCAGTGAATGCTCTCATGGGGGCGGCTTATGGATCATGTGGTGAGCGTTGTATGGCTATTTCCGTCGCGGTCTGTGTCGGAGANAAGGTAGGTGATCAAGTCGTCAAGAATTTAGAATCTCGAGTTAAAGCTTTGCGTATTGGCCCGGGCGAAGATACTANCAATGATATGGGTCCACTGATCACATTGGATGCCTACAATCGCATCCACTCTTATGTGGAGAGGGGCCTGGAGCAGGGCGCCGAGCTTATTGTCGATGGGAGAGAGCTCAAAATCGCAGGTAATGAAGCGGGGTTTTTTGTTGGTGGATTTTTATTTGATAAAGTCGAGAAGGAAATGGACATTTATACTGATGAGATCTTTGGACCTGTTTTGTGTGTGGTTAGGGTNGAGACTTTGGGCGAGGCGATGGAACTCATTAATGAGCATGAGTTTGGTAATGGAACTTGTATTTTTACTCGTGATGGCGAAACCGCAAGATACTTNACCGATANTATTCATGTGGGCATGGTTGGAGTAAATGTAGCTTTGCCGGTGCCGGTGGCNAGCCAAAGCTTTGGTGGTTGGAAGCGCTCTTTATTTGGTGATCTTTATGTTTATGGGCCGGATGCGATTCGCTTCTACACAAGNCGCAAGACCATGACACANCGATGGCCTGCAAGCGATAAGACTGAGCAAGCTAAGTTTGCCTTTCCAAGTGGCGGCTCNTAGATCAACATGGTNATTTTCTGTATCAGTAAGTTCATATCTTGGAAGCATCAAACAAATCTAATTNAATTANAGTCTGTGNTTGTAAGGATTACTTTGGTCTNATGATCAAAAGTAAATCNATTTTAAGAGTAACCCTCTCGTTGGGATTAGTTTCATATCTGGTCGCTTGCAATTCGATCAAATTACTCTCCANAAGCCCTATTAACAATGTATATTGTGATAATTTTNTAATCTATGAAATGTGCGCTGAAGACACAGANAATGACGGAATCGTTGAGCACGTCTACTTTGCCGATACCTCTGAGGTTTTCCTATACAGNCAAGNTGCAAAAGNAAGTATTCCAGATCGACTTGATATGCATCGNTGCGTTAGAGCCATGGACGAGGAGCTGGTTNCTACGACAAANCGTGTTTTTGGAGTCACCGATGANACTANTTTTNTNGAGAAACAGGATATCCGNGGAGCAATGATGATAAAGTACTTCGCGTACTTACCAGAAATTACAGCTTGCAACCTGCGAGCTGAGCAGAAGGGAAATAACTAGCTTTTCGCTAAGCACCTGCGTCCAGTCAACTCATTTTTCTGTATCTATAATAATTCTAGGCCGTCTCCCTTATTGTTACTTGTTGTTCACAAC
>PBXX01000083.1 GCA_002727755.1 Gammaproteobacteria bacterium
TATTTCAAAAGGCAGACCTTTAAGATTCGTATTGTCGCTTTCGAGGTCTAAGTTGCTGAGATTATAACGGTAACCTTGATTCGTGTTCTGAATATCCATGCTCGCGTTCAAAACCCGAATCTTCTCGATTGAGACTGAATCATAATTCATGCCTTGCGGACTTTTATCTTCAGATGTCTCATTTATATTTCCTAGCCGTTTTTGTTGCCAAATATTTCTCCCATCTGGGGTGACGAACAGATTTATGTGCAAGTCGTTAATACTTAACTCTTGGACATTAATTTCATTGCCAAAGACTGTTTCAACGGATAGATCGACTCTGAGCTCGGATGCAGACGCTAGCTCCTGTGAGAAATTTTGGTTTCGTAGGCGCACGTCGGTAAAAATTAATCCAAAGGAAGGGAAATACTTGAACTCAAGCTCGCCTGCAATAGTAAGTTCATAACCGGTGTTAGACAAAACAAATTCGCGGGCCAGATTCCTTGCCTCATTTTGAGCAAGCCTGATAAGCAGAACTATTATGAGACCGATTAATATCAAGGTCGCAATTACAAATATGAAAATTTTATTTTTCAACAGTGTTGATACTCTAATTATGGACAGAGGATAGTTTACAGGAATGGATTTGCCTCTGCATCGCTTACGGTTAACCTTTGCTGATTCCCAGAGGTTAGTTTTATCGCTATCGCTTTTACTTATCTGAAGTCAGCATTATAATGCGATGTTTCCGCCACTGGGGTTCTTTATGACCGAAATTTCATCAGTTGACTCGCGCTCCTCTCGTGTCGAGCGCAACACGAAAGAGACGCAAATTGAGATTTTCCTCAACCTGGATGGTTCTGGAAAACTTGACTCCCAAACTTCGCTGCCATTTCTTGATCACATGCTTGACCAAATAGCTAGACATGGTCTGATGGATATTACTATCAAAGCGAAAGGTGATTTGGAAATAGATGCCCATCATACTGTCGAGGATATTGGAATAACCCTTGGTCAGGCTTTTAATAGTGCCTTGGACAAGACAGGTATCCGCCGATACGGGCACGCTTATGTTCCCCTCGATGAGGCTCTTTCCAGAGTAGTATTAGATTGTTCTGGGAGGCCAGGCCTTGAATACAAAGTGGATTTTGTAAAGGGTACAGTGGGTGACTTTGACGTCGACTTGTTTCACGAGTTCTTCCAGGGGTTCGTTAATCATGCCTTGGTTACGCTGCATATCGATAATATTCGAGGAAAGAATGCACACCATCAAATAGAAACGATATTTAAGGCTTTTGGGAGAGCGCTCAGAATGGCCGTTGAACTTGATCCTCGGGCTAAAAATGTAGTGCCGTCTACGAAGGGTAGTTTATAGAATTGGAATGTCGAAAGAGAGATGTAACTTTGGCAGGCACCGGACATTGTTTGTTAATCCCTAAAGATAAGAATCAATCGAAAAACCGGACTTTGAATGAATAAGGTAGCAGTTATCGACTATGGCATGGGTAATTTGCACTCCGTCACTAAGGCGATTGAATACGTGGGCAGAGAGCTCGACGAAGATACCGAAATTTTGGTCACCTCTAGCGCTCAAGACATATCCCAGTCTGACCGAGTAGTTTTTCCTGGAGTTGGCGCTATTCGAGATTGTATGGCTGAAATCAAACGATTGGGAATCGACAATAAAATNCAAGATGCAATAAAGGAAAAGCCGATTTTGGCTATATGCGTTGGAATGCAGGCATTGATGGAGCAAAGTGAGGAAAATCACGGANTCCAGTGNATAGGNCTATTTGACGGCATAGTCAAATTGTTTGGAGATCCGTTGTTAGATTCTGAAAACAATATAATGAAAGTACCCCACATGGGATGGAATCAGGTTAAGCAAACAAAAAATCACGCACTCTGGCGGGATATCCCTGACAACAGTCGATTCTATTTTGTGCATAGTTACTATGTCGAGACAGAGGATCTTGAAAANGTNGCAGGTATAACAAATTATGGTCTAGATATTGTGTCTTGTTTGTCNAAAGAGAATATCTTTGCGGTTCAGTTTCATCCAGAGAAATCTCAAAAGATGGGGCAGACTTTACTACGTAATTTCTTAAAATGGGACGGGCAGGAATAATGTTAGTTATTCCAGCTATTGATTTGAAGGATGGGCAGTGCGTAAGACTGCGGCAGGGTAAAATGGAAGAGAGCACGGTTTTCTCGGATGATCCTGTTAAAATGGCCGGACACTGGGTCGAGCAAGGAGCCCAAAGACTGCATGTTGTAGATTTAAACGGAGCATTTGCTGGCACTCTAGTCAACTCCGACATAGTTGCCTCGATAGTAAAAAATTTTCCTAACTTAGAAGTACAAGTTGGTGGGGGAATAAGAACTCTAGAGAGTATAAAGTTTTACGTTGATGTTGGTGTTACCTTCGTCATAATAGGAACAGCGGCATTAAAAAATCCAGACTTTGTCAGAGAAGCTTGTCAAGCCTATGAAGGTAAAGTAATTGTAGGCCTTGATACTATTGATGGTAAAGTTGCTACAGAGGGATGGTCAGACGTATCGGATACCTCAGCTATCGAGTTGGTCGGTAAGCTTGCAGGTTTAGGCGTACAAGCCATTGTTTACACGGATATTGCCAGAGATGGCATGATGCAGGGATGTAATATCGATGCTACGGTCGAACTGGCGAGGCGCAGCCCTATTCCAATCATTGCCTCTGGAGGGGTTGCTAAGCTTGCTGATATTGTGGATTTGAAAGCCGCAGTGAACAGTGAGATTAGTGCAAACATTGTGGGCGCTATAACAGGTCGAGCCATCTATGAGGGGAAATTGGATTTGAGAACTGCGCAAGAATACTGCGATAGTGAGGCTAGTTAGCATGGGTTTGGCCAAAAGAATTATTCCCTGTCTTGATTGTGATAAAGGAAGAGTAGTCAAGGGTGTCAAGTTTTTAAAAATTCGAGACGCTGGTGACCCGGTCGAGGTGTCTAAGAGGTACTGTGACGAAGGTGCTGATGAAATTACTTTTCTCGATATCACTGCAAGCCACGAGGAGAGACAGACTACTATTGAAACCGTAAGCGCAATAGCAGGGGAGGTTTTTATTCCGCTTACGGTAGGCGGGGGGATTAGAAATCTTGATGACATCAGAGAAATGCTAAATGCTGGCGCTGATAAAGTTGCAATTAACACTGCAGCTTTATTGAATCCAGAGTTGGTAAAGCAAGCAGCAGAAAGGTTTGGTTCCCAATGTATTGTAGTGGCAGTGGATGCGAAGCAGGTAAGCGGGAAACATGAAGAGAGGAAATGGGAAATCTTTACTCATGGAGGNCGCAAGNCGACTGGNAAAGACGCTATTGATTGGGTGAAGAAAATGGTTGCNAGTGGNGCGGGTGAGATTCTTTTAACCAGTATGGATCGAGACGGCACNAAGAAAGGTTTTGATTTGGAATTAAAGAAGCAAGTAAGTAGGGCGGTAACTGTGCCNATTATTGCGTCTGGCGGAGTTGGGANTCTTNAACANCTTGCCGAGGGNATACTNANAGGAGANGCAGATGCNGTNTTAGCNGCCTCTATTTTNCATTTTGGAGANTTTACAATTGGTCAAGCAAANGCCCACATGGCAGCTCAAGGGATAGAAGTTAGGTTATGAGGTGCTTTATTTTTTTGGTGGATCCTAATAAATNAAAAAAANCTAAATCACTCTGGCCTAGCTCGCGCGACAGACTCGGTTTGTATTTTCGCTTCTCGTGAAGAGAACGCATTGATTCCTTTCAATACATTTAGTGCCTCATTAAGNGGATAATCTGTNACTAATACTTCTTCAGCGGAGATTAGCNCATCTGCNATGTCATCTTCGGACTGTTGATCAGCATTCGCATTGTCTAGTCGATTAGGTAAGTTAGATTCATTAATTTGTGNCACATTNCTTGCAAGCTTAGTAACAAAAGCATTTTCCACGATAATATCTGGATCTATGCCTTGAGCCTGGATTGAGCGCCCATTTGGAGTGAAGTAGAGCGAAGTTGTGAGTTTGATGGCCCTTTGTTCGGCAAGGGGCATTACTGATTGCACTGAACCTTTTCCGAAACTGCGTGTACCCATTATGATCGCTCTGCTATGGTCTTGTAATGCGCCTGCCACGATCTCGGAGGCGGATGCGGANCCATTATTTATCAGTACGACTAATGGAATGTCTTTGGCAATAGTTCGTTCGGTAGCCATAAATTCCATATCATTTCCTTCCAATCTTCCTTTGGTAGATACGATTCGGCCATTACTTATAAAAGNGTCAACTACGCCGACCGAAGCTTGCAATACNCCTCCTGGGTTGTTTCGCAAGTCAAGAACAAGACCTTTTAAGNCGGGGTTTTCTCCTGATACGTTTATAAATTCATNNTCTAAATCTTGAGCGGTGTTTGCTCGAAATTGCGAAATTCTAAAATAGGCATATCCNGGTTCAAGCATCCTGCTNCNNACACTATTNANTGCAATAACTTCTCGAGTGATAGTNAGNTCGAATAANTCNCTCCCNTCTCTNGCNATNGTTACGGTTACAGATGTTCCAGGCTCCCCNCGCATTAAACTGGCAGCCTCTTCTGGCATGATTTGTCTGGTCGGCGTATCGTTAATCTGNACTATGAGATCTCCGGCTTNAATGCCNGCCCTNTCCGCCGGCGTATCATCAATTGGACTGATCACTTTAATATAGCCGTCCTCTCGACCNACCTCAATNCCCAGNCCTCCGAATTCTCCTGTGGTNGTTTCTTNTAGAGCATCAAATTCATTTTCAACNACATAGGCCGAGTGTGGGTCTAATCCAGAGAGCATTCCTCGTATAGCATTCTCTAATAAAGTTTTATCGTCGACTTCCTCGACATAGGATGCTCGAATCCTTTCTAAAGCCTCGGTAAACATCCTNACTTCCTCTAGCGGCAACGGGAGGGNGGTATCGATATTATCCTGGGCATGACAAAAACTCGTCCAAAATAGCGTTGCAGCTAGGATTGNCTGAAGCAATTGATATCGAGCAATGATGAAAGTCATAAATGTACCCTTGATACTAATTGTGTTTTGAGCCCGAAGTATACTTCCACTTATGAAAATAATACTCAACTATTCCATACTCATATTACCAGATTAGTGCTTGATCTCTACCCTTCAGATTTCGANCACCCCAAGGTTTTGACTCTAAACTTGCTTCTAAGTGTCTTCTACTAAAACTGTGCCGGTCATTTGATTTGGGATAGGCATATCCATCAAAGAGAGCATAGTTGGGGCAATATCACAAAGGCTTCCTGGCGTTTTAAACTTGATTTTCTTGTTACCGACATATACGAGAGGAACGGGACCTTTCGTATGTGAAGTTAGCGGTTGATTAGTTGTTGTATCCAACATTTGCTCTACATTCCCATGGTCAGCGGTCACTAGAAGTTGGCCATTAACTTCTTTGATGGCATTTATAATTTCTTTCAGACAGGTATCAATTACTTCGACCGCTTTAACTGCTGCAGTAAAATTACCAGTGTGACCAACCATATCCCCATTTGCATAATTACAAATTATCGCATCATATCTGTTNGATACTATTGCTTCGACCAACTTACTGGTAACTTCCGGAGCAGACATCTCGGGTTTTAAATCATAGGTAGCCACATCGGGAGAAGATACCAAAATACGATGTTCATTTTTGAAAGGCTCTTCACGCCCCCCATTGAAAAAAAAGGTGACATGAGCATATTTTTCAGTTTCTGCAATTCGAAGCTGCCTCTTTCCAGAATTTGCTAAATGCGCTCCTAAGACGTTTTCTAATTCCAGCGGCGGATAAGCACAAGCTGCAGAAATGTCGGAGGAATATTCGGTTAACATGACGAATTCAGACAACTTCGGGACTCTAGAGCGTTCAAATTCGATGAAGTTTTCATCAACAAAAACTCGGGTGAGTTGCCTTGCTCGGTCAGCTCGAAAATTCATGAAAATAACGACNTCGTTATCAGAGATTGGAGGATATTCTCCAGCNCCAACAAGTGTGGGTTTCACAAACTCATCATCTTCCCCTCTTTCATATGCCGCGTTTAATGCAGTATCANCATCCTTGAATGAAAATTCGCTTTTGGATTCGGTCAATAATTCATAAGCTGGNTTTATTCGATCCCAACGATTATCTCGGTCCATAGCATAGAAGCGACCGCAGATCGAAGCGATTCCCCCTAAGCCAGATGTTTTTAACTCNNGATCCGCTTTTTTTAGTGAATTCATCGCACTNCGCGGTGGAGTATCCCTNCCATCCAGAAACGCATGCAGTAAAACTTTTCGACAGCCTCGATCACTNGCNAGGCGTATCGCCTCNAATATATGATTTTCATGACAATGNATTCCCCCGGGCGACAGAAGACCGAGTAAGTGGACCGTTGAGTTTTCAGAAACGGCTTTATCTAAAGCTTCGTTTAGAATCGTGTTTTCCGCAAATTTTCCCTCTGCTATATCTTTGTCTATNCGAGTTAAACTTTGGTACACGACGCGTCCAGCTCCCATATTCATATGACCCACCTCCGAATTACCCATTTGGTCTTCAGGAAGGCCTACTGAGTGNCCTGATGTTGANATGAGAGTTGCTGGTTGATCATTCCAAATGCCATCCCATGTAGGAGTCTCGGCAGCAGCAATAGCGTTATGGTCTGTTTTCGTCGTGTGACCCCAGCCATCTAAGATTAGTAAGAGTGTGGTTTTCACTGATCTACTCATTATTCCAAGGTCCTTCAATTAGAAAAGTTTCCACGTTGTGATACTTTTAAATTAGGATTATCTCGCGGATTCTACCCGATAGTCTATTTGTGTTAAAAATCGATCGATTCGCTAGTGGTTTTAGTCCTTCTGTAGTCGTCTCTTGGAGTGTATACTGCTTCATTTTTTAGGGCATCCTTATGGATAGGGCATCATCGCAAACAAGCATAATAGCAGACTCGACAAAGCAATTTTTATAAGCGTTTTTTAAAAATTATGATTCAATTTTTGGAATTTATAAGTAATCATTTAGTTCTCGCGTCAATGTGGGTTGTGACACTAGTTGCGATATTTTTTTACCATAAAAGAACATCAGCCAGCAGCGTAGCGCCGCAGGAAGCAGTGATGCTAATAAATCGACAAAACGCTGTTGTGGTTGATGTTAGGGACAGAAAGGAGTTTGATTCCGGACATATCGTCGATTCCCTTAACATACCGCTAAGCAAGTTAAAACAAAGGCTCAATGAGTTAATAAAGCACAAACAAAAGCCCCTTATTGTTGTTTGCAAAATAGGACAACACTCTGGAGAAGCAGCTAAGGTGTTGCAAGATGCTGGACATGGCCAGGTCGTGCGCTTGTCAGGGGGGTTATCCGAGTGGAAGGCTCAATCTCTGCCACTAGTTCAGGGCTAAAAGTTAAAGATTAATTTATTACTACATAGGAATAGGAATATTTATGGCTGAAGAAGAAGATTTACAATCTACAGCAGGGACGTCAGATCAAGAACAACCTGCGGGTCCTCAATTCGCTTTGCAGAGAATCTACTTAAAAGATTCTTCATTTGAGTCGCCTGGAAGTCCTGGAGTTTTTCAGGGGCAGTGGACCCCTAAAATAAATTTCGATATAAAAAGCAAACATGAAAAGTTGCAAGATGATTTCTTCGAAGTAGTGTTGGTTCTTACAGTCGAGGCGCAAGTAGATGAGAAAGTGGCGTTTATAGTGGAAGTTCATCAAGCAGGTCTATTTGCGGCAAAGGGTTTTGATGCAAGTCAATTGGAAAACATGCTAGCAACTGTTTGCCCTACAATACTTTTCCCTTATGCTCGAGAAGCCATAGATTCACTGGTTTTGAAGGGCAGTTATCCAGCCCTCGCCTTAGCACCAATAAATTTCGACGCAATTTACGCGCAGCAAAAGCAAGCTCAGGCGTCGGAGGGTACAGAAACCAGCTCAAACTAAAAAGTAGATTTATAGAGGAATTAGTTATTGCGTTAAGCGCCACCTGAAAAGTGGTTTTGTTGCCAGGCCTGATAAATTATGATTGCAACTGCGTTGGATAGATTCAGACTTCGGCTGTCTGGTTTCATAGGAATTCTATAGGTGTTTTCTTGTCCGATATCTTTGCGAATATAGTTGGGCAAGCCTCTCGTCTCTGAACCGAAGACTATGAGATCATTAGCCTTAAAGTTGATTGTAGAGTAGAGCTTCGATCCTTTGGTACTTAACCCAATCAGATTGCGATTTCCTTCTATATTTTCCTTGAAGTTTTGCCATCCAGTATGAACCGTTATCGCAGCGAATTCATGATAATCGAGACCGGCTCGCCTCATTTTCTTATCTTCGAGTTGAAACCCTAAAGGTTGGATTAAGTGCAAGGTTGAACCTGTATTTGCAGCCAAACGAATTATGTTCCCAGTGTTTTGAGGAATTTCTGGCTCAACAAGAACTATATCTACCATTTTTATAAATCAATATTCGAAAAATTAATCTATTTGGCTACGTTATCGGCTACCAATTTCGGTGATTGAAGACAAATTAGAATTTTCGAACTCCTTAATTTTCCGAGTTAATGTGTTCCTGCCCCATCCCAAAAGGTCGGCCGCATCCCTTCTTCGTCCTGCTGTATGCTTCAATGCTATGTCGATTAGTGTCCGCTCTAGAAGAGGGGTAGCTTCATCTAGGATGCCCGTATTCCCCAGACTCAGCTGCTGATCTGCCCAGGCGTGAAGTGCATCTGTCCAGTTTGTATTTTCATCACGAGTAGATTTGTTGTTGGATAATTCAGGGGGAAGATCCGTGAGGTAAACTTCTCGTCCAGA
>PBXX01000084.1 GCA_002727755.1 Gammaproteobacteria bacterium
AGTATCATGTAGCAGTTATCGGAGATGGCGCTATGACAGCTGGTATGGCGTTCGAAGCACTAAATCACGCTGGGCACATCGATGACAACATTCTGGTAATTCTCAACGATAACAACATGTCAATTTCAAACAATGTTGGAGGATTATCGAGTTACTTTGCAAGAATGTGGGCAAGCAAACCTTATAATTTTATAAGAACAGGCAGTAAGCGCGTTTTTTCAAAAATACCCCCCGCACTTAAAGCTATTCATAGAGCAGAGGAATACATGAAAGGTATGGTGTCACCTGGCACTTTATTTGAAGAAATAGGTTTTAATTATATTGGTTTAATCGACGGGCATAATGCGCCTGGCCTCGTTGAAATTTTACAAAACATTAAGACCCTTCGGGGTCCACAATTACTGCATATAGTTACACAAAAAGGTAAAGGATACTCAGAATCTGAAAAGGATCCTTTTGGTATGCATGCTATGAGCAAAATCGAGGCGAAATCTGTTAATGACAAAAACGTTAACACAGACCAACACATACTCTCATACTCTGAGGTATTTGGAAGCTGGCTTTGTGATATTGCTGAAAAGGATGGCTTGGCTGTGGGAATTACTCCGGCAATGGGCNAAGGCTCGGGCATGCGTAGATTTGCCGAAAAATTCCCAGATAGGTTTCATGATGTGGCTATCGCNGANCANCANGCGGTAACTTTTGCCGCNGGNNTAGCGTGCGAAGGTGNCAAGCCAATNGTTGCGATCTATTCCACTTTTTTNCAAAGAGCATATGATCAGCTTATNCATGATGTTGCTCTTCAAAATTTGAACGTACTATTNGCNATNGATAGGGCCGGACTTGTNGGTGAGGATGGGCCAACTCACGCTGGTAGTTTTGATATTTCTTTTNTGCGCTGTATCCCAAATTTAATAATCATGACTCCGAGCGATGAGNGTGAAACATATCGGGCACTATCNACAGGGTNCGACTTNAATGGTCCTGCTGCNGTAAGGTATCCTCGCGGTAAAGGAATTGGAATACCNATTGATAAGGGCATGCGCCCNTTAGAANTTGGAAAAGGGTTANTCAGGCGAGATGGAAATACAATTGCTATCTTCGCCTTTGGAAGTATGGTTAAGGCNGCTCTTGAGGCAGCNGANANACTCGGAGCAACGCTGGTTGACATGCGATTTGTTAAGCCCCTTGANGAGNAGCTTATTAGCNAACTCGCANCTAACCATCAGCTTGTCGTCACCGTCGAGGAAAGCGCAGTAATGGGGGGCGCAGGCTCGGCTGTAAATGAGTTTCTGGCCCAAACAAGTACGCCTATTCAGACGCTGAATCTTGGATTACCCGACAGATTCCTGGAGCATGGAAAACCTTTTGAAATGTTGGATGAGATCAACCTGAATTGTGAAGGCATAATTCAGGCCATTAAAAATAAACAAAATGAATGTGGGCTATAATAGTGTTCATGAAAGATTCTTAACTTCTTTGCACATTTTAAGAATAAAGATTACACTTGCGATCCTTTAAAAAGTCGAGTGTGGTTCAGATAGCAGNAAAATGCTGTCTAATTAAATGGGAAGTTGGTGAAAAGCCAACACTGCCCCCGCAACGGTAATTTGAATTCTTTTCAATAATTCAATAAGTCCGACACCAGCCAGCTAGACAGTCAATCNTGATGCAGCGGAGGGCTCATCTGTGACAAAGCAATTGATTGCTTTCGTTNGTNGAATCCTGTCTGCTGTNTTTCTGTATTGACTCTTCATANATTAATNTGAGGAGCACCCTGTGAAAATAGTCGCAAGAACNAAAAATTTAATACATAGCTGCCTTATGCTGGCCTGCACTAATACGCTAGCTCAATCCACGGATCAGGATGTAGAAGAGATAATAGTAGTCGCGCACAGACTCCCTGTACCTTCTTCAAAAGTAGCCTCTTCCGTCTCCGTCTTAACACAAGAAGATATTGCTGAATACGGCAACCTCTCAATCAAAGATATACTTCGCCAAACACCGGGTGTTGCTTCAACCTCTAATGGCGGAATGGGTGCNACCTCNTCGCTTAGGATTAGAGGAGAGGAGGGTTTTCGTACNCTCNTTCTGTTCGATGGCATCAGGCTGTCGGACCCCAGCGCAACCCAAGTAGCAACCCCTATAGAGCANATCTTAAGCGACGGCATAGGGCNAGTTGAAATTATAAGGGGACCGCAAGGATTAAACTTCGGAGCTGACGCCGGAGGTATCATTGCACTTTCCTCCCAAACCAACGAAGAGGGATTAAATACGTCTCTCGAAGCACAATCAGGCAAATTTGGCACTAGTCAAGGGAACCTGAATATCTCCGGATCAAATGGTAGTAGCGATTTCTCAATTTTTGCTAGCCAGATTAATACAGACGGATTCAACGCGCGCTCTGATGACAANATACTCATGGATGACGATGGGTATGAAAACAGTACTATCCATTTGAGAGCAAGAACAAAATTAACCGATCAGATTAGAATACAAGCTGTCCATAGAAATGTTGAAGGCGACTCTGAATATGACGGCTGTTTTTTACAAACCACTATCCATGACTGTGAGTCAGATTACGAGCTAGAGGCAAGTCGTCTGTCCATCGACTACAACTCAGAGACTTTGACACATTCATTAGGATTTTCAAAGACAGAAACCGATCGCAAGTTTTTTTCNGCTGATGAACTAGGATTTTCATCTGCAGGTGAGTTAAATAGGATTGAGTACATTGGAAGCTTAAATCAATTCGATANCTTCTCGTTGATATACGGATTTGATTTGGAAGAGGAAATCAATGGCAAGATGGAAAGAGACAATGAGGGCTATTATCTCGAATTTCTCAGTAATTTCTCTGACAAGTTGACAATATCTGGTGGTGTTCGGAGAGATGAAAATGACGATTTTGGTGGGCATACAAGCCACAGANTCACNGGNGCNTATCTNTTTNATTGGANCNANNNANCANTNANNTTTAAGNCGAGCTATGGGTCTGGCTTTAGAGCTCCAAGCCTTTATGAAATTGATTACAATAGCGGACCATGGGCCTTTCCACCTGCTTCAAATACCCAGCTGCAAGAAGAAAAAAGTGAAGGTTATGAATATGGCTTTGAATTTCTAGCTCATGATAAATTAAGTGGTGAACTGATTGTTTTTGATCAAGAGATTGATGATGCGATCTATTTTGATTTAGCGGGTTATAGCGGCTACCTTCAAGAAACAGGCAAAAGCAAGTCAACTGGTATAGAGGTGAACGGGTCGTACATCCTTTCTGATTCCTTAACTTTCAAAGCTAACTATACCTATAATGATACGGAACGCCCTAACGGTTTACAAAGGCTACGCCGACCAGAAAAGCTAGGAAACATCGGNATCAATTATCAGAATGATTCGGGCAAATTACGACTGAATAGCTTCTACAGAATGTCAAAAAACTCCATCGACGAAAGATTTGGTAGTCTGATAGGCCTAGATGATTTTGAAGTACTGGACATATCTATATCGTACAAAATAACTCCTGAAATCGAAATTTTTGCCAGGATAGAAAATGTGTTAGACGAAAAGTATGAAGAAGTAATTGGATATCTGACACCAAGACGCGGCTCATATCTCGGATTTAGGATAAACATCTAAAAAGCAAGTAGGTGACACTGTTGAGCAATCAAGAAGAGAGGAATGAGAGACACAAAAAGGCTATGCAACGCAAGAAGGCGCATGTAGACGAGCGAATTGCGGCGGCAACTACCGAAAAAAATTTACTTCTGGTACTAACAGGTAATGGGAAAGGTAAGAGTTCTTCCGCATTTGGTATGCTAGCTCGAAGTGTCGGTCATGGCATGAAATGCGCCGTGGTCCAATTCATCAAAGGTCAATGGGATTGTGGTGAGCATGCAAATTTCGCCGAGCATCCATTAGTGGACTTTCATGTAATGAACACTGGGTTTACTTGGGAAACTCAAGATCGGAGTAAGGACATAACAGCAGCCGAGCAGACGTGGGTTAAGGCCGAAGAATTCCTCACAGATTCGAGCTATGAACTCGTAATCCTGGATGAACTTACATACATGTTAACTTATGGTTACTTAGAAAAAAGTCGCATTCTCANGGCCATTAAAAACAGACCAAAAAATCAGCATGCAGTTGTCACGGGTCGAAATGCCTCCAAAGAATTGATCGCACTTGCGGATACAGTAAGCGAAATTAACAACACTAAGCATGCTTTCGACTCTGGAATCAAAGTTCAAAAAGGAATCGACTATTGAACTTTAAATGTTTAGCTTTCAGCACAGCTGTGCTCACAATATGTTTACCCTCTGTGACATTTTCCGCCATAGAAATCTTTGATGCAGATGGCAACCTTGTAAGGCTTGATAAACCAGCGGAACGTGTGATTAGTCTAGCACCATCCCTGACAGAAATTCTATTTGCAATTGGCGCGGCACAAAGAGTAGTTGGCGTAATTGAATACAGCGACTTCCCNCCCGAAGCAAAAACATTACCGGTTATCGGAAGATTTGACCTTTTAGATATCGAAAAAGTCGTAGAACTAGAACCAGATCTTATCGTCGCGTGGAAAAGCGGAAATCCGGAAAGATCCATCGAACAACTTAAAAGNTTAGGATTAACGGTTTACCTAGCAGAGTTAACTGACTTACCTTCCATCTCTAAGCAAATGAAAAATATCAGCAAATTGACTGGGACTGAGAGAGAGGCCAGCTCAGCGATTACTAACTTCAACCAGACTTATAAATCTCTTATAGCGGAGTATAGTGGCCGCAAGTTGGTCAAAACTTTTTATCAAGTTTGGGATATGCCGATTATCACTGCGGGTGGGAAGGATTTTATAAACGATATCATTAAATTATGTTCTGGAGAGAATATTTTTAATGGGATAAACCAGATTGCGCCCAAAGTCAGTTTAGAGGCAGTGATTGTTGCAAATCCGGAGGTTATTATAGGGAGCGGCTCAGACCAAACTCGACCTGACTGGCTCGATAATTGGAAACACTGGCCGAGAATGGAAGCAGTTTCAAATCAGAATTTGTTTTCGATTAATCCAGACCTGATACAACGTCAAACCCCTCGGACACTTATTGGCGCGAAACAAATGTGCGAACATATTAATCAGGCGAGGACACAGTGACTTTAATCAGGCGAGTTCAGACTTTGACCTCTATTATGGAAAACCAGTGATTTGCCCAATTTAGAATTAGACAAAGAAAATTTCACACGACTAAAACATGCAAAAGGAATATGCAATGGTCCACTCTTGTTAAAAGGCATTTCTAACAAACTTGGAATAACGACCCGCAATACACCACCATGAGTTACCACTAACACATGACTTTTATCTGGTAGCTCCAATAAATTTTCTAACTCACGGAGAATTCGTTTTTTAAATACCAAATAACTCTCGCCATTAGGAGGGTTTAACGCTGATAAATCTTTCGAGAACGCTTTAAATTGTGAGGCCGCCGCTTTTCTCCATTCATTAATGGGCATACCGTCCCAATCACCATAGTCTATTTCCTGCCAGTCTTGTTCAACTTTTAAAGACAACCCCAGCTCGTCAGATAGACGCTTGCCAAATTGATGGCACCTTTTTAAAGGCGATGTGATAATTTGCGTCCATTTGGGGGTCGAAACAGACGGCTTCCAAGCTGCATCCAAATTTATTGCAGCTTTCATCTGCCGCCAACCTAATTGAGTGAGTTCCGGATTAATGCGTCCTCTGAGTATGTCACCGCCGGCAGGCTCACCGTGACGGATGAAATCAACAACTATAGTCTTATTTTCGTTTCTCATAATACAAACTACTTTCTTTCACACAATTTACTTACTTTTGCTTCAGAAATTTTCTTAGATTAGCTAACTTTCAAAGACTTGATCAGTTGTTCAACACGAGCAAAGCATTCAAAAAGGCTGCTCCCATTATACCTGCTGCCAAATCATCAAGCATGATTCCGGCCCCGCCCGGAATCTTTGAATCGATCAATTTAATAGGCCATGGTTTAAGTATGTCGAGAATTCTAAACACAATAAATCCTAAAATAATCCAAAGCCAATTTGCCGGCAGCAGAAACATGGTAACCCAATACCCTACAAGCTCATCCCAAACAATTCCTTCATGATCATGAACACCTAAATAGTCTGCGGTTTTTCCGCAAATCCAAATGCCTAGAATAAAGGCCAGTGAAATTATGGTTCCGTGTAGCCAAGGTGGGAAATTAACAAATACTAAATGAAATGGGATCGCTACCAGCGTAGCAACAGTGCCTGGGGCTTTTGGGGAAAACCCAGAACCAAATCCAAATGCCAAAAAGAATAATGGCTTTCGCAAGACCTCTCTACGAATGTCAGTCATGATTCCTCTTCACGCTAAAAGTGAGTAAACGCCTTTACTCCCTCAACTGGTATTGTTTTTTCAAGAGAAGAGACTAGCTCAACGCCCTTACCCGTAATTATTTTTCCGATTTTTATAACTTCTATTCCCAACTTTTTTGCCTGATCTATAAANTCTTTAGTTTTANTCGGTGGGACAGTGACGCAAAGTTCATAATCATCTCCTCCGTAAAGTGCCGCTCTTCGCAAATTATCTGCTGTCATAAAACATTGTGCCTCTCTTGAAACAGGGACTTTTTCAACCTCAACAATAGCACCGGTGCCACTTGCTCTAACCAGATGTTTTAAGTCTCCAACTAAACCATCGGAGATATCGATAGCACTTGAAATGTACTCACGACAAGTCAAGGCAAAATCAATCCTTGGTGTAGGTTGATAGTAAGCCTCCTCAAAGTAATTGCGTATTTTATTTGGCGGGTCAGATAGGAATTTAAACGAAGAACCGAGATGAGATTTGCCACCTACGCAAAGCAAACCTATCGCCCCCTCTCCCAATGGTCCGGTTACAAATAATTCGTCCTCAATTTTAGCTCCATCACGTCTTAATGCCTTACCTATTGGCGAAAGACCATGAACTTGGATAGCTATAGCCATTGGGCCCTTACTTAGATCTCCTCCGATCAAGGTAATACGGTATTTTTGCGCAATTTCTCCGAGCCCTGCACTAAACTCACTGAGCCAATCCTCGTTCGCTGAAGGCAAAACTAATCCAAGCGTAAAAAAGCTGGGTTTTGCTGCCATCGCGGCTAGGTCGCTTAAATTAACTGAGAGAGCTCTCTTAGCAATTTGAGACGGATTGGCATTTGTCGGAAAATGAACGCCTTCAACCAACACATCGGTCGAAATCGATAAGCTGTTGGCATTGGGGATTTGAATTAAAGCGGCGTCATCTCCAATACCCAGTTCTAAACCCTCTTGTTCAAAACTTAACTCGGGAGTAGAGAAATAATCTCTAATAATATCAAATTCATTTCTATTCATAATGGAGAGGTCTATCAATAGAAAACGAGTAACTAGACAGCTGTCTATATTTCATCCGCTCTCAATCTCTTTGACAACTTATCTAACACGCCATTAACGTATTTATGACTTTCGCTAGCACCAAACGTTTTGGCTAAATCCACNCACTCGTTAATGACAACTTTATAGGGGATATCCCTTAAATAAGTCAGCTCGAAAACACCTACATAGAGTAATGCTTTTTCTATCATATCAAGCGTATTAATTTCTCGATCAACAACAGACTCAAGTTCTTCCACTAAANTTTTTTGACATAAAGGAATACGAAGNAAAACTTCGTCAAAGTAATCCCAGTCAACTTTTGACGAATTTGCTTCGCGAAACTGAGCAGCTATTTCAAAAGGCTCGTTGCTAGTTATTAGCCACTGATAGATAGCCTGCATCACTATGCGTCGCGCTTTTCTTCTCTGCGCGATCGGGATTTTTTCTCGAGAACNACTAACCTGNTTTATTATTTCCAANTTCTTCCCTAAAAACTAACCTTTAATTTGTCGCATAAGGCTCAGCATTTCCATCGCTGTTAAGGCAGCTTCCTCACCTTTATTTCCAGCCTTACTGCCGGCTCTTTCAATTGCCTGCTCGATAGTATCGACTGTTAAAACTCCAAAGGAAACAGGAAGGCCTAGAGTAAGCCCCACATGACTAATCCCCTTGACGCATTCCCCCGCTACGTATTCAAAATGAGCGGTTCCCCCACGAATGACTGCGCCNAGCGCAATAATCGCATCATAGTTTTCTGATTCCGCCATAGCTTTTACGGCCAATGGAAGCTCAAAAGCGCCAGGTACTTTTATTATAGAAATTTCTCGATCTTCTACCCCATGCTTTCGCAAAGTTTCAAGAGCGCCACTCAGTAATCGCTCAACGATAAAACCATTAAATCTTGACACTGCTATTCCATAATTAGCTGAACCAAAGCCATAACCGCCTTCAATTGTTTCTATTGAACTCATTTTTCATACTCTCCTATGCGAGACAATTTTCCATTAGAAGAAAATCTCCAACTAGCAAAATTCCACAAATTCGACCACTTCTAAATCAAAACCGGAAATAGCATTAAATCGAGCCGGATAGCCTAGTAATCTCATTTTACCTACTCCAAGGTCTCGTAAAATTTGAGATCCGGTACCAATTGTTAAATCATTACCCGATCTATTTATTGACTTTGATTCCGATTTTTCCACACAAGTCGATAAAAAATTTTGTTCTAACGTTTGCCCGTAATCATCACCTGAAAGTAGGACGGCAACCCCCTGCCCTGCGTTAGCAATTTGCTCCAGAGCTCCATTAAATGACCAGCTCGTTCTTCCTTTGTTGTGGGTTTCACAAATGTCTCTCAAAGTGTTCGGGATATGGACTCGAACTAGCACGGCCTCATCAGAATCAATTTCTCCTTTCACATAGGCAAGGTGAGTGCTTCCGCTAATCGAGTCTTGATATCTGTGGACCGCAAATTCTCCATACTTCGTCATCAGCATGTGAGACTCCATCCGTGCAACTGTTTGTTCGTTGGCAATTCTATAATGAATCAGATCAACAATTGTCCCAATTTTAATGCCGTGTTTTTGCGCAAATAATTCTAAATCTTTGCGTCTTGCCATTGACCCGTCTTCATTCATTATTTCTACAATCGTAGCAGCAGACTGATAACCAGCAAGACGCGCCAGATCGCACCCAGCCTCGGTATGACCTGCTCTTCGCAATACTCCCCCAGGTTGAGCCATAATCGGAAAAACGTGACCCGGCTGGACTATGTCTTCAGGCTTGCTGTCTTGTGCGACTGCGACTTGAATAGTGCGTGCCCTATCAGCAGCTGAAATGCCCGTCGTAACTCCACTAGCCGCCTCAATCGAAACAGTAAAATTGGTATTNTATGGGGTNTTATTTTCATTGACCATCAGAGGCAGTTTAAGATGTTCACACCGCTCNCGAGTCAGGGTAAGNCATATAAGCCCACGGGCGTTAGTCGCCATAAAGTTTATGTCTTCAGTACACACCTTTTCAGCAGCAATGATGAGATCTCCTTCGTTCTCTCGATCTTCATCGTCCATGAGTATGACCATCTTGCCCAGGCGAATGTCATCAATGATTTCTTGTGTAGAATTTAAATCCATAATTCAAAATATTTTTAATTATCCAAACCCATTTTCTTTAAGATAACCCTTAGTGATTTCATGCGCTTTATTATTCAACCCTTCNTTCATGCGCTCTAGATAACGCGCAATTATATCTACTTCAAGATTTACACTATCTCCAATTTGATAACTACCTGATACTGTCTCATCTTGTGTATGAGGGATCAGATTCACGGCNAAATAGTCNTCGTTGGCNTCATTCACGGTAAGACTGGTTCCATCTACACAGATTGATCCCTTTGCTGCAACATACTTGCTCAAATTCGAAGGTATTTTAAAAGTCATTTTTATGCTTTGCCCTTCATTTTCAACTTTTATTAAGTGCCCAACACCGTCAACATGCCCTGAAACAATATGCCCACCAAAACGGTCTGTTGCTAACATCGCTTTTTCAAGATTTACTGCAGATCCAATTTCCAAAGTACCCAGAGAGGTACAGCGCATGGTTTCGTTGGAAACATCCGCTAAGAAGGCTGTTGCATGTTTTTCAACGACCGTTAAACAACATCCACTAACAGCTATGCTATCTCCAATTTTTACATCACTCAGATCAAGATCACCAGTAAAAAACTTTAACCTCCACTCGCCTTTCTCTTGACTGCGTGCTTCTATTTTCCCGACGGCTTCTATAATTCCTGTGAACATTCTTTAAAACTCGGTATGAAAGTTGTTTTAATATCAGACCCCAGTCTACAAACTTCCTTGACTGAAAAATTTATGCTCTTATCCAAACTCGTAAGGCCAGTATAATTAATTAATGGCTTGGCATCACTCCCGAGAATTTTAGGTGCCTTGTAAGTAATGAACTCATCAACTAAACCCTGGTCAATAAAATCTGCACTTAAAGTAGGGCCCGCCTCAACAAGCACTTCGTTGCACTTCGAGTCAGACGCTAATGATACTAAAACGGATTCCAGATCAACTCGCTTACTATCGGACTTAATCTCAAAAATCTCGACATTCTCTGGGTAATTGGTGACGCTACCGCCTTTGGCTGAAGTGAAAAACTTAACCGCGCCCTCATTGTGTATAACCTTCGCAGTAGCAGGTATCTTTTTATAGTCCCCAATTACCACGCGAGCAGGGCTTTTAGATAACGACATCTCGTTGTANTTAAGTTGNATATCGTCTATACCTAACTCTGNAATTCGAACCGTTAACGAGGGGTCATCCATCAGAATTGTGCCGATACCGGTAACTATNGCGCAGCTNTGAGCCCTCAGTCTCTGGACATCCTTTCTTGCCTCNGAACTGGTAATCCACTTACTTTTGCCNTTTGANANNGCTGTCCGTCCATCAATACTCATCGCCAACTTTAAGCGAACAAAAGGTTTAGCAAACTCCTGACGTTTAAAAAAACCTGGATTTACCGCTCTCGCTCGTTCATCAAAATCTAACAAATGAAATACTTTAATATTAGCTTCCTCTAGGGCTTTAATGCCCCGACCAGAAACTCTCTCATCAGGATCAACGCTGGCGATTACGACCCTATCAACCTCGGCCGCTATTAGAGCTTCGGAACATGGCGGCGTGCGCCCTTGGTGAGCACAAGGCTCCAAGCTAACAAATGCTGTTGAATTTTTGGCCGCTGGACCTGCATCTTCAAGAGCCACTATCTCCGCATGCTTCTCACCTGCTGCCGAATGCCACCCCTCTCCAATGACCGACCCGTCTTTCACGATTACGCAACCGACTCGAGGATTAGGAGTTGCATTGAAGACAGACGCAGCCAAGCCAATAGCCTTGTCCATATAGAACGGCCATTCAGCTAATTCTCCGTCGAGTTCTTTCAACGTTAGAGTTTTCATCTTAAGAAATCTCAACTAGCGATAAACAAAAAACCTCAAGCAAAATTGGGATCCAAGCTCCCTTGCTGTGGTTAGACGCACGGATTCTATCAGAAATGGATTGTGACGTAGAGGTGTGTTAGCTATCTTTAGATAATTTGTCGATCTCTTCTCGAAACTCATTTAGATCTTTAAAACTACGATATACCGATGCAAATCTGACGAAGGCGACCTCATCAAGCCCTCTTAGCTCTTTCATTACCTGCTCCCCTACAGCGCGAGAATGCACCTCCCGCTCACCTCCCGAACGGATATTTGCCTTGATTCTGCTCATGGCTTCCTCTACTTTGTCGATACTGACTGGTCTTTTTTCGAGTGCTTTCGACAGTCCAGCCATCAATTTATCTTCATTAAAAGGTTCACGAATTCCATCTTGTTTTATTATTCGAGGCATCACTAATTCGGCAGATTCGTAGGTTGTCCACCTCTCATGGCAAGCTGTGCATTGCCGGCGTCTTCTTACATGATTTCCTTCTGAGACCAACCTAGAGTCAATAACCTTCGTATCTACAGCCTCACAAAACGGACAATGCATAAAAACCCTTCAAAGAAAGTAAAGATACTTTATATTACATATAAACTGGAAATCGGGAACAAAGCTCCAAAACTTTAGATTTCACTTCACTTATTTTTGATTCATCATCTAGATCATCAAGAACATCACACATCCAAGCCGTCAGATCTGCCACTTCCTCTTGTTTAAAACCTCTGGTAGTAATGGCAGGCGAGCCAATCCTCAAACCGCTTGTCACAAACGGTGGGTTAGGATCATTCGGAACTGCGTTTTTATTTACCGTAATATTAGCGCGTCCTAACGCGGCATCCGCATCTTTTCCAGTAAGTCCCTGCTTAATCAAACTAAGAAGAAATAAATGATCGTCTGTTCCATCAGAAACTACCTCAAAGCCCCGTCGAATGAACCCGTTCGCCATAACCTGGGCGTTCTTTACTGTTTGTTCCTGATACTTTCTAAAATTTTCTCCCATAGCCTCTTTAAAACATATCGCCTTAGCTGCTATTACATGCATCAAGGGGCCTCCTTGGCTTTCCGGGAACACAGAGAAATTCAATTTCTTCTCCAACTCAGGGTTTGAACGAGCAAGTATTATTCCGCCACGGGGACCCCGCAAGGTTTTATGGGTGGTAGAAGTGGTTACATCGGCTATATTTACTGGACTTGGGTACACTCCAGCTGCAACCAAACCAGACACGTGTGCCATATCAACCAGAAAGTAAGCACCTACCTCATCTGCAATATCTCTAAATTTTTGCCAATCTACCACTTTCGAGTAGGCCGAAAAGCCAGCAACAATTAATTTCGGCCGGTGTTCGTGTGCAAGTCGATTAACTTCGTCATAGTCGATTTCTCCTGTTTGACCATTCAAACCGTATTGAACCGAGTTATATATCCGGCCCGAGAAACTGACTGTTGCACCATGAGTTAAGTGTCCACCATCAGCAAGACTCATGCCCAACAATGTATCTCCCGGCTTCATTAGCGCCATGTAAGCCGAAGCATTTGCTTGCGAACCAGAATGAGGCTGAACATTTGCGTAATCGGCACCAAATAACTCTTTAGCTCGTTCTATCGCCAACTCCTCTACAACGTCAACGTTTTCACACCCCCCATAATATCTCTTTGAGGGATATCCTTCTGCATACTTGTTTGTTAACACCGATCCCTGAGCTTCCATAACAAAAGGACTTGTGTGATTTTCAGATGCTATTAACTCAATATGTTCTTCTTGTCTCGTTCTCTCAGCTTCAATAGCCGCGCTTATTTCCGGATCAAATTCTGCCAAGCTGTTACCGCTGTTGAACATCAACTGCCTCACTCATCTTATGAAGGGAATTAAGTCTCGAATTTTAACTGAAACGNGAAAAATGAGCACCTATATAATGGATATCTGCTGTCGTTTTTTTTTCAGAAACCCCATATCTCGTATATCATTACTCTGCGTAAATTTAATTAACCATAAGTAGGAAATTCCATGCCACAGTTTGTTTACACTATGCACCAGGTAGGCAAGATAGTGCCTCCCAAAAGGGAAATCTTGAAAGACATATCACTCTCTTTTTTCCCAGGTGCGAAAATCGGAGTGCTCGGACTCAATGGTTCAGGAAAGTCAACTTTACTGCGAATAATGGCTGGCGAGGATTCAGAAATTCAAGGAGAAGCGAGAGCACAGCCAGGAATTAAAGTTGGCTACCTTCCTCAAGAACCGCACCTCGATGAGTCAAAGGATGTTAGAGGTAATGTTGAGGATGGCATAAAAAGTACCATTGATCTCATAGCCGAATTCAACTCAATAAGCGACAGATTTGCAGAGCCTCTGAACGAAGAAGAAATGAACGAACTCCTTGAAAAGCAGGGGACTCTTCAAAATGAAATCGATGCCGTTGACGGATGGCAAATAGAGCGGACTCTTGAGATNGCAGCCGATGCGCTGCGTCTTCCCCCATGGGAAGATGACGTAAATCATCTTTCCGGGGGTGAGAAGCGTCGTGTGGCATTGTGCAGATTATTACTGTCAAAACCCGATATGCTCTTGTTNGATGAGCCTACAAATCATCTTGATGCCGAAAGTGTTGCATGGCTCGAAAGATACCTTCAGGATTATTCTGGCACTGTTGTTGCCATAACCCATGATCGNTACTTCCTCGACAACGCGGCCGGCTGGATATTGGAGCTTGATCGGGGTCACGGAATTCCATATGAAGGTAATTACAGCGCATGGCTGGAGGCAAAAGAGAAGAGACTCGCCGTTGAGGAAAAGCAACAGTCTGCTCATGAGAAGACGATTAAGTCGGAGCTGGAGTGGATCCGCGCCAACCCTAAAGGTAGGCAGTCCAAGAGTAAAGCGAGAATTGCCCGTTTTGAAGAGTTGAATTCTCAAAGCTTTCAATCTCGTAACGAGACCCAAGAACTTTATATACCTCCAGGCACTCGACTCGGCGATAAGGTGCTTGAGGTTAAAAATCTGAGCAAGGGATTTGGGTCTAAATCTCTAATCGAAAATCTCAATTTTTCACTACCTAAAGGCAGTATCCTGGGGATTGTCGGTGGCAACGGTGCTGGAAAGACAACTTTCCTTAGAATGTTAGTTTCCTCTGAAAAACCCGATTCCGGGACCATCGAGTTAGGAGAAACGGTAAAACTCGCTTATGTCGATCAAAGTCGAGACGAATTAGATGGTGAAAAAACTGTTTGGCAAGAAATTTCAGATGGACAAGATAACCTTNTAATCGGTAATTATGAAATNGCATCCCGCGCATACGCTAGCCGATTTAACTTTCGNGGTGGGGACCAACAAAAATTTGTAAAAGATCTCTCTGGTGGTGAGAGAAACAGGCTTCATATGGCCAAGCTTTTGAAAAAAGGGGGCAATGTTCTTCTTTTAGATGAGCCTACAAACGATTTGGATGTAGAAACATTGAGGGCATTAGAAGAAGGACTATTAGCATTTCCTGGAAGTGCAATTGTTGTATCTCATGATAGATGGTTTCTTGATCGTATATGCACCCATATTCTGGCATTCGAGGGTAATAGCCAAATTAAATTCCATGATGGTAACTATTCTGATTATGAACTTGAATTGAAAAATCGTCGCGGGGATTCTATTCAACCAACCAGGGTTAAACATAAAAAATTGAGTTAAAAATCCAGTTCTTCCCTGAGACGTGAAATACGCGATTTTAAATCATCCTTTGATACAGGTTGTTCAAGTTTTTTTGTCAACGCGGGCGGATTTTCGATGTTTAGTTTCTCTCCACACATAACTTTCTTAATCAATAAAGAGTAATGGTATTCGAAAATAGGAAAGCTGACCGACTCAGGCTCATTCAGTAAGAGAAACCATCCTGTTTCTTTTCCTGCAAAATAGACAGCTTCATGGCTCCATTGATAGGCCGACTTTGGTGAAGGCGCATGGCAAGCTTCTCTATAAGCCGCCTTTGGATCGGGCAAACCAAAAATATCATTGACGTCCTGACATGCGCTTAAAAATGTCGCTATGGACGGCAAATATTCCTGCGACTTTATTATTTTTTTTGCGGCAGCAATTATTTGTGACGGTGAATATTCTTCCAAGCTACTCAGCCAGTATTTTTTTGCGATTGTTAAAGACTCATGACTACTAAACGCCTTATGAAACTGGTTGTGATAAGCAAACTCAAACTCCGCAAATACTTTGTTTATCGCATCTATGCGATCAGGTGGTAGATCAATCGAGTCAGAATCAGAACTTTTTGTATCTTCAAAACCTTTAAGGAAAGGTTTACTCAGCCCAACTTCTGTCTGAGTACTGTCGGAATCTCTCTTTAATTTTATGTTCGCTTGATCTATTAATGAATTGATTTTCTGCATAAGGGGTTTCTGTTGATTGCGATTGTTTTAACTGTCTGGCCCAATTTTGTTTTATGTATTGAAGGAAGACTGTATTCCATGAAGATTTCACCTGCTGACTGTCTTTCCAATACATTATAAACTCAGGAACTCGATTACGAGCGTACTGTTCATCTATTTCAGCCAAGCCGAGAATTTCATAACAGTCTTCACTTGGCTGCCAATCATCACTAATTACTCTTGGAGTATCATCTAAATTAAAGGAAGCCTCAAATTTCGCCCACTGCCTTCTTATATGTTCAACAAATTTGGTATTCCAGGCTCCATGGCTTATTCCTCTTTCTCGCCAGTAAAGGACAAACTCAGGGATAGCATCCTCAATAAAACTGTAAGCAATACCTGATTTTTCCAAAATTTCAATGGCATCGGGACTTGGCTTCCATTGCGATGACATAGTGGTTAACAAGTCGTTTTTGCCATTACGAGTTTGTTCCTCTCTCCACTCTCTTATGACATGTTTATAGAATGCATTACCCCAAGAGAATCTAGATTGGCCTCTGTCCCTCCAATAATTAACAAACTCAGGTATCAGATCGCGGACAAATTTTTCTGGAATTGAATGCTGCTTGCAAAGACGAATCCAATTTTCTTCTGGTTGCCAATTTTCCGAAATCACCGAAGCAGAACGTGGCACGTTGTCATTACTTTTTCTAACCGGTGGTATATCAGTCCTAGCGGCGCTTGGTCCGTTAATTTCGATGACAAACTCTTTATCAGTTCGCCCCTTATGTATAGTTATCACTCCGATGGCCGCTAGACTGTCTCTAACTCGGATGATCTCATTTTCTGCCCAAAATGGAAAAACCGCCTCCATTTGTTCATTCGTGAAAGTAAATGTGTTTAATTCATTGTTATCCAATTTTTTTTGACCGAATTTAAGCGCAGAATATTCAGAAAGAGCCTGTAACATAACAGCTTCCTCTAGCCCTATGGTCGCGGCCAGAGTTGGTGAGACGAGCAGCGGTCTTTCAGTAATCAGCGAAGATTTCATCAGTTCGATTTAAATATCTATCCAAAAGTGCGTAATTCTGTAGAATACATCTCCATCCTAACACACGATTAATTTTAAGCGTACGTTGTATTTAAACGAATCGGAAGACTCTCCATACGTAAAAATTATCCAGAGGTTATTCACCAAAAATTCACAATGTACTCACAAATAATCAAAGATTTTATAAACGGGGAGTCACTACCCCAAAGTTATTTAGTCGATGCCGAAAAGTATTTTATCCCTTTGGTAAACCTGATCATCAACAAAACAAATCAGTCAGAAACCGCACCCATTGTCGGTATAAGCGGTGCGCAGGGAACTGGTAAAACCTCATTAAGTGAATTATTGGAAAAGATCCTGAAGACGAAGGATCTCAATGTTGTTAAGTTTTCCATTGACGATTTTTACCTAACAAAAATGGAACGACAAAGCCTTGCAATAAACGTGCATCCTCTCCTACAAACTCGTGGTATCCCTGGTACACATGACACAGTTTTACTATCAGAAAAACTCGATCAGTTAGCAAAGCCAGACAATAATGAAATCATACAAGTTCCTCGATTTAACAAAGCCTCGGACGATCGTTACTCTGAAAAAGAATGGCAAATTATTCAACCTCCGCCAGACTTAATCATAATTGAAGGATGGTTTGTTGGAGCACCTCCTCTTGATATTAATTCTCTTGAAGAGCCTGTCAACGAACTAGAGGCAGCAGAGGACATAGATGGTGAGTGGAGGAATTTTATGACTAAACAGCTAGAAGAGAATTACCAAAGTATTTTTGACCAAATTGAATTATTAATATTTTTAAAAGCCCCTTCCTTTGAACAAATTTTTGAGTGGAGGAATCTTCAAGAAAAAAAATTACGAAAAAGAGTTGGGCATTCTCAAAACTTGATGAGCAAACCTCAGCTGGCTAGGTTTATTCAACATTACGAGCGACTGACCCGACACTGTCTCAGAAATCTGCCAAAAAAGGCTGATGTAGTTTTTGATTTAAATGAAAAACATCAGATCATTTCTTGCCTTGGTCTGGATTAAGATTGCTCAATAGTTTCCGGAAAAGATTTCTTACCCAACAACAGTGGCTGTACCCAAACTCGCGCAATCAAGCAAACTAATAAAACACCCAAAATCTGACGCCAAACCGGAAATCCCCCTTGATCCACAAGGGACAATTGAAGCTGCCACCCGTAAAACGCGTAGAGCTCATTTAACATCAGGCCACAAACCACTGCGGTTCCGATAACACCGACGAGGTAAGAAATCAGCGATCTAAACCCAAGCTGTTCCTTGATTACTCCCATGGTAGCGATATTGGTCGCAGGGCCTGTGAGCATAAAAACTAGCGCGGCTCCGGGGGAAAGACCAGCAAACAGCAAACTCGCCGCGACTGGGGTCGAAGCGGTGGCGCAAATGTACATAGGCAAACCAACTATGACCATAACAAGCATAACAACCACACCGTCACCCCATTGTAAGAAAAACGATTGAGGAACTAATGCTGTAATTACTGCTGCTGCGACAAGACCAATCACTAGCCACTTAGCGGTGTCCGAAATCATCTTCCCATAGCCATAAGTAACAGCATTTATGAAACGTTGAGTCACAGTGGTCTGAGTCACTTCGGATTTAGTACTTCCGCAACATCCACCGCATGCGGATTTTTTTTCTCCGGCATTATTAGCTTCCCCGTCGAAACCATTTACCAGAACTCCGGCCATGATAGCACTCATAAGCGCCCCAATCGGTCTAGCTATGGCGAAGATAGGGCCAAGAACCGCGTAGGAAAAAGAAATAGAATCTACTCCCGTCTCAGGGGTTGCAACTAGAAATGAGGAAGTCGCTCCTTTAGACGCCCCGGCGTTGCGTATCGCTAACGCTGTTGGAATAACCCCACATGAGCACAAAGGTAAAGGCGCACCGATAAATGCCCCCTTTGCTATAGATAAAAAGCCAGGCGTGGCCAATTGCCTCTCTACCCAACTACTGGGTATCACCTGCCGGATAATTCCGGCCAACAAATAACCCGCTAAAAGCCATGGAGCACTCTCAACGACTAGATCCCAAAAAATAAAGAGTAAATTCATTCTGCTACGATCCTTGGTTTTAGAGCATTTGATGCGTCAAGGGCTTCCATTATAGAACAATGCGTCGCACTTTCAGGCCCTCCACAACAACTATTCAAAAGAATCTTGAGAGTTTGTTGCATCAATAGCAACTCTGAAATTTTTTCATTGACGTCATTGAGCTTCCTTTGCGTTATTTCTGTGACGTCCTGACAAGTATGATTAGACTTATCAACTCGTATGGAAAGCAATGTCGAGACATCATCGACGGAAAAACCAATCTTACGCGCAGTCTTTACGAACTCTGCTTGGCGGACATCTGTATCTGTATAGTAACGGTAACCAGACTCACTCCTTTGACTCGCATTTATCAAACCACTTTTCTCATAGAAGCGAATCGTATGAGCGGTTAGGCCCGTTTTTGTGGCCAATTCACCAATTCTTAGCATTTAAAAACCTCTAGGTAAGAACATCCCGATTAATTCGAACAGTATAAACTTAGAGTTAACTCTAAGGTCAAGTAATTTAACTATCACTCAGTATTTTTGATATCCATTGCCCAATATCCTCTATTTCCTGAGGGCAGACAGCATGATCGATAGGATAGCTATGATACTGGACATCAAAACCCAAGCTTTCTAAAGTAGATAGGCTTTTCTTTCCCAACGATTCCGGAACCACTGGATCAAGTGCGCCATGACAAATTAGAACAGGAATTGATTTGTTGACCATATTTATCTTAACAGTCTTTGATGTCGCAAAATATGTAGANAGGGCCATAATTCCGGCTAACGGTTGAGAGTAAGTTAACGCTGCTTCGAAGGAGACGGCTCCTCCTTGGGAAAAGCCAGCCACGATTATTTTGTTGCTTGGGATTCCTCGACTAATTTCCCTATCTATTAAATTGTGTACCCACNAAGCCGATTCTTGCAGCTGCTCAATATCCACATGTCGATCGACATCCATNTGTTTTATGTCGTACCAAGCCGGCATCACATAGCCGTTATTTATTGTTACTGGAATAGAGGGAGCATGAGGNAATATAAAGCGAACACCAAAATCAAAAGATAAGTCGATTTGCGGAACTATGGGTGCAAAATCGTTGCCATCAGCGCCAAGGCCATGAAGCCATATAATTGATGCCTTAACCTCTTTACCCATCGGGAATTCTTTCTCTACAGCTGGCAAAATTTCCATGTATTTTCTCGCAGTAAGTAATCTTAATTAACANNNGTTCATCAGGAAAATTTATTATTCACTTCTTTAAATTTTTATCGAAAAATGATTCTTCCAAAAATTCTTGATTGCGCATTAGTATAAGGGTGATTTAACATTGAAAAGATGAATACGTTTTCTAAAGTTTTTATATTATTAATACTAATAATACCAAGGTTTATCGGCGCACAGGAAATATCTGAATTCCCATCGCTAACAGGCTCTTGGGAAGGTCCTTTAGTGATAGGTAGAGACAGCACAAATCTGGCTTTTACGTTCAGTATAAAGGACGGACAATACGCTGCCGCTTTAATTAGTGGCGGAATGGGTATCTACGGAATGCCGGCGGATATGGTTAGAGTCGATGGAGCCAATATTACAATTAGAATTCCCCGGCTCGACGTAGAATTCACAGGAACGATACGATTAAATGATTCGGGTGATCAAATAGTGCGTATCGATGGAGATTGGTTTCAGTATAGCGAAATGGTTCCCGTGGTTTTGTTGCGTGTTGACCAACCCACCTTTTGATAGTCCCAATGTTTATGTCAAATATAGGTATTTCAAAACGGTCCGCGACGTTTCAATTTTCAAGACGACTCATTGCAAGATTAACTTTCCTTTTGGGTTTACTTTGGTTGCCCATCGGATATGGAACTACAATACAAAAGCTAGATATAGACGACGTTGTCATGGAAGCCGAACTTGTTTTTGAGGGTGAGGTATTGACTCATGAAGTTAGAGTCGATTCCAACAGCAATCTCATAAATACCTTTGTTACATTTTTAGTGTTAGACGTAATTAAAGGCAATAACCAGATAGATACCCTTGAATTGAAATTTGCAGGCGGAACATTAAACGGTGAAACGGTCCGGATAAATGGCTTATCAATCCCTCAACCTGGCGAACAAGGTATCTATTTTGTTGAATCTACATCTAATAAGTTGATAAACCCACTGGTTGGTTGGTCTCAGGGCCATTTCGTTATCAAAGAATCAGAAGGCCAACGAATGGTTTATACCAATACCCTTAAACCAGTTGTCGGCATTCAATCTGTATCTTCAATTCCACTCACCATCAAACGACCTAATACTATTCTCGAGGGGAATACTGCAGCAACGGGGATATTGGTTGATTCCGAGGGACAGCTACGAAGACAACCTCTTCAAGTAAATCAACTCAAATCTGAAATTCTCGAAATGAGCCGTTGAGTTTTCTTTCATCAGGTTGTAAAGATGCATTTAAAATGCTTTTAGCGTATCTACCTATCGAAGAAGAATTGCTTTACCCTCAACAGGCAACGAATCGCTAAAAACTCGTATGTATAGTTGTTGCTCTTGGAATGCAGTTAGCAGCTCAGGGCTCATAAACCAATCACCACTCGTTTGTTCTGTCATTGGCCCAACTAAATTTAGCACGGTTGCACTTGGTTCATCTTCCGAACTCATAATATTTAATGTTACCGCGAACAACCCTTCTACGCTTTCAGGATCCACAAATATTTCGTAGCTTATCAAATTTGTTACACGATTTATGGAAAAATCTGCCGCTAATCGAATACCAGATTGGTTGAAAACGAGCTCAACGACTTCGGGACTCGGCGATTGACCATTAACCAAGGGAGGCGTCACGGAAGGTGGTTGCCTTACATTATTTGAGTTGGCAAAATCTTGAGCTATTGCCAATAATTGAGAATCCTGAAATTGTTTCCCTAAAAATTCGATACCAACGGGAATACCAGCTTCTGTAAAACCAGCTGGCATTGACAGGGCTGGCAACCCGGAGTTCGCTGCCATAGAGCAGTTACTACCGGTCTGCTGTTCACCAGTGAAAACAGGTATTTTACCCATGGTAGGATAAACCAGCGCATCCAAGTCTTGGGATTCAAAAATCAGGCTCAATGCCTCTCTCAAGATAACTCTGGCTTCCAAAGCGGCCATATAATTTTCATTGCTCGGCTCTTCTTCTAGGGTTCGATATAAACGCCCCCTTATAGCCTCATGAAAGAGACCTAACTCAAAGAGTTTTTCTAAGCTATCGATTTCCTCTGAACCAAAAATCTCAAAATACTCATTCAGATCCGATTCAAATTCATGCTCAATTACTCGTGATGCGGAAAGCAAATCTGGAAGATTAGGGATCGAAACATCAACTATTTCCGCGCCCTGCTCTGCATACCAATTCAATGCTTCACTAGTTACTGCCTGAGTAGGTCCATCTGCATTGTCAAAATATGAAACAATCTTCCCCAACCTCAAATCCGAAGCTCTCACTGTATCTAAATTTTTAACAAATTCTGGATGAGGTCTCGACTCCATTACTTGCGTAGCTTGATCTTCGGGGTCATAACCAACAGTTAAATCCAAAAGAATAGCCAGATCTTCTAAAGACCTTGCCAGTGGACCACCTGTATCCTGCGTATGAGAGAGTGGCATGATTCCAAAAATACTTGATAAACCCTTGCTCGGGCGTAANCCGTACAAGTTGTTATATGCCGAGGGGATCCGGATTGAACCGCATGTATCCGAGCCCATACCCGCGGCACCAAAACTCGCCGCAACTGCTGCTCCAGTTCCCCCACTTGAACCTCCGGGCACCCGTCTATGATCATAAGGGTTTCTTGTTTGCCCAACCAAAGAAGAAACACTGGTGATACCGTACGCAAACTCATGCAAATTTGTTTTNGCAATAAGAATAGCNCCGGCATCAAGCAATTTGACTACTTGGGTAGAGTTTTGATTTGGAACAAAATTAGCTAATGCAACCGAAGCACCAGTAGTTGGAATATCCGAGGTGTTGTAATTATCTTTAATGAGTATAGGGATTCCGTGCAGCATAGACCTNGCACCCGAATTTTTNCTCTCCTCATCAAGAACTGCCGCTTGTGCCCTAGCGTTTTCATTAACGCGAACAATACTATTTAAATGAGGACCTTTTTTATCGTACGCAGCGANTCGAGCCAGATATTGGTCGACAAGTTCAACGGAACTCACATCGCCCTTTTCTAGAGCTTCTTGAATTTCATTGATGCTTTTTTCAAAGACAGTAAATGGAGCTTGAGCAAAGAGATTCATGGAAAATGCTAACACGGTAACCAGCCCGNCAAGCAATTGCGTTAGTCTGGTTGAATTAGACTTACAGTTTCTAAAATTCAAAATATTGTCCTGGACTATCCACTGCTTTGCCTGCCAAAAACCTAGGAGCAAAACGGAAATTTTTTATTGTATTTATAAGCTCGTCCCTTAGTTTATCGTTTTCNATCTGATCNCTTATAAAAGGATCGACCGCATAACCCTTACTATTAACNGTAAAGTACACCTTCACTCCTTTAACAGAATTTTCTTTTTTCATGCCTGCGACTGGAACTCTAAAAACNGGTTTTAAGTTTTCATCNTCTGCCAAACGCCTTGTGGCACCGATAGCTAAACAATGAAACGTGGCATTTTCAGATTCATTTAAATTTTCATACGCCTTTATCAAGTCAACATGATTGCGAACTGTGATATTAGCACTTGGATAGGAATTAAAATCCTTCAACGACAAAAGCAATGGCTCGATTGCAGCCCTGTAGTCATTTACAGCAAGATAATACTCACCTGTGAGCAAATATGCCCTCGTAAGGCCACTTTTAGACCCAGAGTCTGANTAATTAGAAAGAATACGNCTGGCATTTTGTAAATGATCCCAAGATGACTCCAATCGNCCGGCCTTTAACTGCAATGCTCCGAGNTCCAATTCTATATAACCAGACTCACTTGCATCGGGACCCAAATGCCTCTCCGACAAACNAAGAGCTCTGGAGTAGTATTCCTNAGACAAGTTAGATTGAGCCCTNTCACTTAACCGAAGCCCAAGACCAATAAGGGGGTTAATCATTCTTTGAGATTCAAAACCAAATACTAATTGATAAATCTCTACCGCTTCGTCCAAATAAATCCGAGCATCTGATTCNTTTTCAAGGAGAGTTGCGTAGTTTACTGCGAGCATTGCACTTCGCTCACTTGCCGCTCCAAACAAATTCTTNCCCAATTCGTAAGCACGTCTCGCTGCCTCCCTGGCGGCATCTGAGTCAGTATCTTTCATCTCTCCGTATTGAAAATATGCCGCGTTGAACTCATCCATCTCAATGGTGGTTTGGTCAAATGAGGGCAANGAAACCAANAAACCTAGTAGAAATATAAGAGTCAAGTCTAGAATTTTTCGCCTTGGTTGAAAAAACTTCATAAATCTGAAATTTNCCTTAAATTTAAGGCATTCGTGCAGCTCTAATTTCGATNTCTACCANCCAACCTTCTACAACCAAGTCNTTTATCTCAACAAATGATCTTACTGGTTTGTTGGGNTTGTCAGAAGTACCAAAAAANTCCGCATAACCCGCATTAAANCCGGCAAAATCTANCCCATCTTCCCCNGCAACTGCGAAAGCCCTNACCTGAACNATGTCNCTCATTGACCAGCCCTGTTCNTCNAGAGTTTCTTTAAACCTNGANAANGTGTCGATAGTTTGCTGNCTCATATCACCCCAAGTGCCATCATCAAGCGGTTGGGCGCCGGACCCACTCAAATACATGGTTTCNGCTCCCGCNGGAATCGTAATACTTCTATAAAAGTAGGTCCCTTCGTTACTTCTAGTAATCTCCTGGGCGCTCGAATTAATCNNAAAAATCATACTCGAAAGTATTAAAACAAAAATGCTTGGCTTAACGTGAGTCATCAATTTACCTCTCTTAACTATGGTTGAGTTTTTTGGAATTCAAACACTTGAAATTAGGTTTCTTCTATCGCCTGCTCTGCACCCACGGAATCTGGTACCTCGGTCTTTTTTTCAACGAAACGAGACGTTACCATTCCAGTTGCTATCGCACCATTCACATTTAAAGCTGTCCGCGCCATATCGATCATTGGTTCTACTGTAATTAAAAGAGCTGCAACTGTTACAGGCAGACCCATAAGCGGCAATACAACTAAGGCTGCATTTGTGGCTCCTCCTCCGACACCGGCTATACCAAAAGAACCAATAGCAATTACAAGGACTAAGTAAGCGACGAAAGATAAATCCACCTCAACACCTACGCTTGGTGCAACCATTATTGCGAGCATCGCTGGATAAACGCCGGCGCAACCGTTTTGTCCTATAGTAGCTCCAAAAGATGCGGCAATGTTTGCGATGGGCGCCGGGATCTTGAGTTCTTCAATTTGAGCCCTGATAGTCAGCGGGATTGTTGCCGCAGAACTTCTCGTAACAAACGCAAAAGTTAGTACCGGCCAGACCTTTTTAAAGTACGAGCCAATATTTACACCGAGCAACAAAATAATAAGGGAATGAATAACAAACATAATTGCAATTGCAACGTACGATGCCAGTACAAAATTTATTAGAGTCAGTATCGCGTCAAAGTCTGAAGTGGACATCACCCTTGTCATAAGGGCTAAAACGCCATAAGGCGTCAAGCTCATAACCATCTTAACCAATCTCATCACGACTGCCTGACTCGTTTCTATAAAGCCAAGTATTCGATCCTTATGATTAGCATCCTCCTGACTCACGAGCAAAGAGGCTATGCCGAACAACAACCCAAAAATAACAACCGCTATGATGGAAATACTCCTAGACTGACTTAGGTCTCTAAAAATATTGGTGGAAACCATGCTAGTGAGTAATTGCGGAATGCTGAGATCGGCTACGCTGTCTTGTCGTGACTCTAAAATTTCTGCGCGGGCAGCCTCTCTTTCTCCCAAGTTGAAGTCGGTAGCATCGAGGCCGGTCACAGAGGCCATAAAGATCCCAACCATGGCTGCGATCATTGTCGTAAACACCAAAACACCTACGACTGTTCCTCCGATTTTACCAAGAGATTTTATCTCATCTACCTTTAAAACAGCTGCGATCATTGTCACCAAAATCAGAGGGATAATGATCATGCGAAGTAAATTCACGAAGGAATTCGCTACAATGTTCGTCCATTCAATTGTCTCTTGAGATACTCGATTTTCGGCTCCAAAAAATATTTGAAGGTATGCTCCAAAGAGGGTCCCGATTAAAAGCCCCAAAAGCACTTGCTTTGAGAGGCTCATCTTTTTCTTGTTAAGCTGAAAAATAAAACTTAACAAACCGGTAAAAATAACGAGATTTACTATTGTGAGGAAAGACATTAGATTGCCTCCTTTGTGAGGGCATACTTAGATTTAGTTTTTGTTAATCAAATTTACTATCGCAGGCTGAATCACGCAGATAATTTGATTTAGGAGTATATATATAGTCCGTCGAATGACCAAGAACTCTCTTACCGAGAGTCTGGAGGTCATTATAGGAAGTGACTGATAATATGCCTAAAATGCTGATCTTCAGGTCTTTTAACTGTTCGAATGTCTTAATCTTTCAAATTAAGAAGCCGAACTACCTCCGCGAATTCAGAGGCAAAGATTTAGTTTCTGCCAGCATATGTGTATGCTCTACTCACAAGAAAAGGAGTATTTT
>PBXX01000004.1 GCA_002727755.1 Gammaproteobacteria bacterium
ATAATCCTCTTATAAAGGTAAATTCGTCAGCCGCATGGTCGGGGCAGAGCGCTACGAATCTGGTTAAAAAATTGTTTCAGTTGAAATGGTATTCATTTCCTCTTCAACCTCTAAGCCAGGTATAGTTTCTGGTGCAGGTGTAGGAGCATTTTCGGAGCGAAAATACTCAAAAACGGCATTGGGGTCGCCGGGTGTTGCCGGAGCTCCGGAATTTTTGTCGATTAAAAGGTCAACTATTCCATCTGGTCGACTCATCGTTGTTTCTGGCTCGTCTTTTAGAGCTTCTCGCATGAAATCTATCCATATGGGCACTGCGACGGTAGCACCCTGCTCTCTTTCCCCCAGTGGCTCTGGCTGATCAAGGCCTACAAAAACAGTGGTTGCAATGTTCTTATTGAAACCAGAAAACCATAATTCCTGTGGGCCATTTGTTGTTCCAGTCTTTCCTCTCAGGTCATCGCGTCCTAACTCTCTGTAAACCCTATTGCCACTTCCTTCTGTTATCACTGATTCCAACATGGAGTTCAATATGTAGGCGATTCTTGGATCCATTATTCTAGGGGCAATTTTTGTAGTCGAATCTGTTGCATTACAATTCTCGCAAACTACCAAAGGATCAGACTGATATAAAACTCCATCTAATTCGGAAGTGACTTTCTCGATAAACCACGGGTTTACTTTGAATCCTCCATTCGCAATTGAGGAGTAACCAGTTACTAATTCGAGGGGTTGTACATCTTGACTGCCCAACGCGACCGTTAAATCGTTAGTCGGGAAATTCTGTGTCTGGAATCCGAATTTCGAAGCAAACTCGAGGACTTTAGCCGAACCGATCAAATCATAGAGCCTGACGGCAGGAACATTTCGCGATTCCTTTAGCGCGTATCTGAGAGTTATGGGTCCAAGAAAATTGTTCTCATAATTATTTGGGCGATAGCTTCCTCTTGTTATGGGTGCGTCGTTTATCACACTTGCGGCAGAGTAACCATTCTCCAATGCCGCGCCATACAAGAATGGCTTAAAATTAGAACCGGGTGGACGAGTGGTTGTAACCCGGTTCACCTGGCTTCGTCTAAAATCGTATCCTCCCACAAGAGCGAGTATTGCCCCATTTTTTGGCGACATTGAGACCAATGCGCCTTGAACCTCAGGTACTTGTCCGAGCTCCCAGTCTCCTTCTTCGTCAAGCTTTATTCTAACCAGATCTCCAATTTTAACCAGATCTGATGCAGCGTCAGGAGGTGGCCACATATTATTTCTATCGATGAAAGCATAAGCCCAACTCATTCCTTCCCACGGAATGGTAACGATTTCTCCACCTTTTGTTAGCGCCTCAAACGTTCTTTCCTGGACGGAAACTACAATTGCCGGCTCTTGATTACCGTATGTCGGTATTGATGTTAACTGTTCGCTCCAATTCGGGATAGCATTCTCCTGTGTGGGAGGATAGTTTGTATCAACCCCGCGATAACCATGGCGTTTGTCATAATAAGTTTCTAACCCATTGGTCACGGCTTCGTTTGCAGCGAGCTGTAGGTTTCCGTCTATGCTCGTAATTACTTCAAAGCCCATTGAATAAGTGGCTTCACCGAATTGATCATAAATGGTTTTTCTCACCATCTCGGCGACGTAGGGTGCACTCACCTCTATGTTTCGATTTCGCCTGTTCGCTGTTATGGGGGCATCATTTGCTTCATTAAATTCATCGTTAGAAATCATACCTTCCTTAAGCATATTAGCCAGACGCGTTCTTCTTCGATCAAGCGCCCTCGCTGGATTGCTGAATGGGTTACATGTGGAAGGACATGGGAGCAAGGAAACCATCATAGCGGACTCCGCAAGCGTGAGCTCTTCAACCGGCTTCCCGTAGTAGACAAAGGCGGCAGCGCCTATCCCATCTGCTCCGGCTCCAAAATAAATCGTGTTCAAGTATAGAGTTAAGATTTCTTCTTTAGTAAGTTCTCGTTGAATCTGCAACGCAAATGGAATCTCTTTTAATTTCCTTAAGTAAACATTGTCGTTGTCGAAGGATAAATTATTCGCTAATTGCATTGTGATAGTGCTACCTCCACCCAATCTTCGTCCTATGATAAATCCGTAGAATCCGCGAATTAAGCTTTGGATATCAACGCCTGGATGAGAGTAGAATCGAACATCTTCTGTAGCAATTAAAGCATCAATTAAAACATCGGGTATGTCATTAAATTGGACTGGGTTTCTACGATTCCCGATTTCATCAATTAGACGCCCGTCCGAGGTGTAAATCCGAAGTGGAGTTTCNAGGCGGACANTTCTATATGTTTCAGCTTCTGGCAGGAGGGGAGCCAAATACAAATACGCTGCAGACGCCANCATGCANACAGCTGATATTGCCNCGATGCTGGCGNCTAAGAAATATTTTGCTAACTTTTTGGGTTTAATATCCATAGTAGGACCTTCCAACCCTGATTTTATCGACTTCGAAAAGAACAATCATCAAAAAGGGCTATTGTATGGTCAATAAAATGTGGTTTTTTATATTTGAGTACCAATATAGGGGTACAATAATGGCTTGGTTATATTGATTGGGCAAAAATGGGTGTAAAAGGCAACATATTTTTGATCGGGCCTATGGGTGTTGGGAAGAGCACTATTGGGCGAGTTTTAGCCAACATTATGAATTTACGGTTTTTTGATTCAGATCAAGAAATTGAGTCNAATACAGGTGCTGACATTCCNTGGATTTTTGATGTTGAGGGAGAGAGCGGCTTCCGAGAAAGAGAAAGGAAAATGATAAGACAGCTTTGTAAACGACAAGATATTGTTTTGGCAACTGGGGGAGGCGTAATTCTCGCAAAGCAAAATAGAGAGACGCTTTGCTCTAATGGCACGGTTGTNTATCTGACAGCNCCAATAAAAAAACTTGTTGATAGAACTCGGAAAGATAAAAATCGACCACTNNTACAAACTGATGATCCTGAGCGAAAGATCATCGAACTTTTNAACGCTCGAAATCATTTATATAAAGATACTGCNGATATTGTGATTGATACCGAAGGAAAAAAACCGCAGACCGTCGCGAGTGAGATTAAAGAATTAATTCAAAAGAATGGGGGAAAGTTNTTACGGGAAATTGACGAATGAAAACGCTAAATGTTGATTTGGGTGANCGGAGTTATCCAATATTTATTGGGTCCGGTCTATTTAAAGATCCGAATTTACTATCCCAATTTTTTGACAAAGGTCGAGCAGTTGTGGTTACNAATTCTGTGGTCGCGCCCCTCTATCTCGAAAAAATAAAAACGTTTTTAGGTTCGCATTATGATTCTGCAGTTATTTTGCCAGATGGTGAGCAATACAAGAATTTAGATTCCGTAGGGCTTATTTATGAGCATCTATTGCGAGGAAAATATGATCGAAAAACAATACTAATAGCGCTTGGTGGAGGTGTCGTCGGAGATATAACTGGATTCGCTGCAGCAACTTTCCAGAGGGGCATCAGATTTATTCAAATACCTACGACCATTCTCTCGTTAGTTGATTCCTCTGTCGGAGGTAAAACAGGGGTAAATCATTCTCTTGGCAAAAANATGATTGGTTCTTTTCATCAGCCTCANTGTGTGATTGCCGANATGTCTGTATTAGGTACTCTTCCAAANCGCGAGATAAGAGCAGGCTTTGCGGAAGTTTTGAAGTACGGTCTAATTGGNAACGCAGATTTTTTTGACTGGTTGATTATCAATAANCAGGCNCTGCTTGGTCTTGATTCTGAGCTCCTTAGTGAAACGGTGCATATTTGTTGTAGAGCTAAGGCAGAGATAGTCTCAGCTGATGAAAAGGAGTCTGGTAAAAGAGCTTTATTAAATTTAGGACACACGTTTGGTCACGCAATAGANACTGCAACTGGGTACGGAAAATTATTACATGGCGAAGCTGTAGCGACCGGTATGGTTATGGCNGCTGATCTCTCGAGAAGGTTGGGTATGCTCGATTCGAGTGCAGCCGCAAAAATTCGAAATGCGCTGGAAAATGAGTTCAGTTTCTCNGTCATTCCCCCTGCCTCAATTACAGCAAATGACTATATAGATCTCATGAGATCAGATAAAAAAGCCGAGCAAGGTAAGATAAANTTCATTTTATTGGAAGCGATAGGTAGCGCNGTTATCNCGCAAGACGTTGATGAAAATGTTCTGAAAGAGACATTGACTTGCGGCAATCGGCTTTGCATGTAATCGATTTTATTCACCAATTTAATCTTGAATTAAAAATATTTTGTTATGGGGAGAAATGTGGCTTTAAAGAATGACCGNCTATTAAAAGCATTATTAGGNCAAGAAGTTGACGTTACGCCAGTCTGGATGATGAGGCAGGCAGGCAGATATTTGCCAGAATACAGAAATACCAGAAAAATAGCTGGTGATTTTATGAATTTGTGTCGGTCTCCCGAAATGGCTTGTGAAGTTACTTTGCAGCCGCTACGTCGCTACTCCTTTGACGCTGCTATTCTTTTCTCAGATATATTGACTATNCCCGACGCTATGGGTCAAGGTTTGTACTTTGAAACAGGAGAAGGTCCTCGATTCAAGAAGGTTATCCAGACACGAGCAGATGTAGATAGCTTGCGAGAAATTACCGCANTCGATGATTTATCTTATGTCATGAGTGCAGTGACNTTGATCAGGAATGAACTTAATGGCTCANTTCCTCTTATTGGATTCAGTGGNAGCCCTTGGACCCTAGCGACGTACATGATAGAAGGGGGAGGGTCTAAGGATTTTAGTAAGGTGAAAGCCTTTATGTATAACGAGCCAGAGGCGATGCACTTGCTNTTAGAGAAATTAACTGACGCGGTTATCGATTATCTAAACTCTCAAATAAGGGCTGGCGCACAAGCTGTTCAGNTATTCGACACCTGGGGTGGTGTCCTTAATACGCCTGGATACTTTAAGTTTTCGCTTAATTACATGAAGAGGATAGTATCTAAGNTGATAAGACAGCATGATAGTCGGGATGTCCCCATAATTCTTTTTACTAAGAATGGTGGTCAATGGTTGTCGCAGATTGCTGATGCAGGTGCTCATGCAATTGGCCTTGATTGGACCATCGAAATAGGAGCCGCGAAAAAACTTGTAGGAACAAAGTGCGCTCTGCAAGGTAACATGGACCCATCAATTTTGTACTCGTCTCCAAAAACAATTCGCGAGGAAGTAGACCGCATTTTGTCAGATTTTGGCAAACAGAATGGGCATGTTTTTAACTTGGGCCATGGTATTGCGCCCGGAGTAAATCCTGATCATGTAAAAGTTTTTGTTGACTCAGTTCATGAAATCTCAGCCCAGTATCACATTTGAGGAATCAGATACTTTAATCTCTATCGTAGGCTTGGGATCAAACCAAGACTCGAGAAATGGTTCAAAGTTCGAGNTTATTCGTAAGGCANTTAATTCATTAGAAGAGCTCAGCTCGCGNCCGAGTATTATTTCATCTTTCTATGAATCAGAGCCTGAATTNTGTCCACCTGATTCCCCAATATTTNTTAACCTGGTTGCTGTTCTATTTTTACCGGTTAATGCGGAACCTATGAGGTTTTTTAGGTGTGTTCAGGAATTGGAGAAAAGATTGGGTCGCGTTAGGTCGAGGGGGATTAACGAACCTCGACCGATCGATATAGACTTATTGTTTTTCGGCAAAAAGTCAATTTCGTCAGATTATCTGACCATACCTCATCCTAGGGCCGTAAAGCGTCGATTTGTGATTGAGCCACTTGCGGAGATTGCTCCGGATCTCATTCTTCCTGGCCAGGAATTTTCGGTTGTGGAATTACTAAGCAGACTACCAAATAATGGGTGGGTACGAAAATTCCAAGCGAATCAATTATAGAAGCAAAATCATGAGGAAAATCATGTAATTTGCATGCACTTAATGGTACGCTCCCACAATAGATATTGAGATGATATTTGTGTTATCTGCCAAGCATTCACTGCTGGTTATGTAACCTGAATTATCGGAAATTTAGTTAACTTCAAGATGAAAAGAACGTGAGATTCTCTGGCTACTTCATTACAGGTTTTTTGGCCCTTTCGTTCTGCGCTCATTGGCAGGATGGACATGCTCAAACTAATGCCCCAGCAATTAGCCGCGAAAAATCAGGCGAGGATGACTTTGCGACCTTTAAAATTGGCCCGACCTCTGTTTTAAGCGAGGCCGTTGTGCCTCTTATCGAAATGGCTCGAAGAACAGAAGCAAGAGACATCCGGGGCAACATTGTAGAGAATGCCTTGAATTTCAACCTTGGAATGCAAATTACACCGATTCCGGGTCTCGAGGTAAAAGCAGGAGTTTGGCAACAAGAAATAGATCAAACTTCGCAAAATAAGGTTCAAATGGGTTCTTCGTCGAATCTTTCACAGCTATTTATCGAGGATTCCTCAATTAACGAGTTCAATATTGATGACCCGTCTCTCGGAAAAACTGTAAAAAGCGAGGGTTTTGATATAGGTGCATCGTACGTTTGGGATACGGATAGATTTGGGCAATTTATTTTGAGTACAAAAACTACATATGTGGAAGATTTTCAAAATAGGGGATCTTTGGCTGATTTTTTTGAAGCGGGATCGGATTTGGATGTTGATCGAGTGATGAGTCCAGAGTTGCAGAGTAGCTTGATGCTTACATGGCAATTTGGCAACCATACGGCGACAGCGATTACAAACTACTTTAACTCTTTTAAAGATATCAACGAATTGGACCTAGATGAAATAAACGCATTTGTCGACAATATAGCCACTGTTGACCTTCAATATGGTTATACCGTAAACACAGGCAACGATGACCGCGCGATTATTTCGTTTGGAATTAGAAATATCTTCAATGAAAGAACAATAAAAATTTTCAATTCCAACACACAAATCCTTGATCAAAATGGCCGTGTTGCCTACGGTTCGATTAAATATCAATTCTAGATAGTCTTAAAAAAGCAAGTTTTAAAAATTAAACTAAAAACGTCAAAGATGTATTTTGGCTACTTAAACTCATTGGTGAAAAGGAATGATTAGAATAGCGATAGCTGGCGCTGCTGGGCGTATGGGTCGGTCTCTTATCGAGGCATTTAGCAATAATTTTAGTGATTCTAAAGTTACGGTTGCGACAGTGTTGGATGAAGACCCAAGTCTAGGTATGGATTCAGGCATTCTAGCTATGGGAGTAGCAAATGGGGTTCTGACTATAGCTGATATAAGTGGATATATTGATGATTTTGATGTCCTTGTTGATTTTACCTCTCCATCAGCGACGAAAGAGCATGTTGATCTTTGTCAAAAACACCACAAGGCCTTGGTCATAGGTACGACAGGATTGAGTGACGAACAGCTTAAACTGGTAAGGGACGCGGGTAGACAAATACCCATTGTACTTTCACCAAACATGAGCATAGGTGTGAATTTATGCTTTGGCTTAGTGGAAGTAGCTGCGAAGGCAGTTGGTAATCAATATGACATTGAGATCGTCGAAGCGCACCATCGGGACAAGAAGGATTCCCCGTCTGGAACAGCACTTAAAATGGGCCAAGTAGCTTCCGAGACTCTAGGAAGGAATTTCAACGAAGTATCGATTTTTGGACGTAGAGGATCAACTGACGGCAGGGATTTGAGTACTATAGGATTTTCAACTGTGCGTGCCGGGGATATCGTTGGGGATCACACCG
>PBXX01000085.1 GCA_002727755.1 Gammaproteobacteria bacterium
GGCCAGATGTCATCGGCGCTCACACACATCGGCTGTCTTTTTTGCTTTCGCAACATGTCAAAACAGCGATTTCGAGTGAGTGTGAAAATCCAGCTTTGAACATTGCCTCTATCGGAATTGTACAAGGGCGCTTTCTGCCACACAGTCATCATAGCTTCCTGCACCAAGTCTTTCGAAAGCTGCTCGTTACGAGTGATTTTCATACCGTGTGCGAAAATTTTTGTAGAGAAACGTTCGAATAGCTTATTAAACGCTTCCCTCGATTGGTGATTGCCAACTTCAAGCAGAAGTTTTTCGTCTGGATCTGTGTCCGACTGAGACAAAGGTCTACTGGAGGTACTCGCTGCCTTGGATGCAGGTTCAGCCTTAGAAGCTAAATTACCCATGTGCATGTGATCCATCGTGGCATTTAAAGTAGTCATAGCCGCTTTAAACGCTAACTCNACTAAANTAGATCACTCTGATGAAGATTGAGTGATCTGTACTAAAAAACTCACCGTTACTAGTGTACGACCATTATANCGAGGCTTGCCCTGATGAAACAGGCCCCCACACTNAAATTTGCTTCAGATAATAGCACAAGCGCTGATTTTCTTGTGNCACGGGTCATAGAAGCTTATCAAAACCTTGATCCTACACAACTTGACGAAATTGCCACCTTGTANACTTCTGATGTCTATTTTGAAGANCCGACCTACGGCGTTCAGGGTAAAACAGCGGTTTTAGCTCACTTTTCAAAGTCTTTTGCGAAGCTGCAGGGTTGCTCTTTCAACTTTCATCGCACGGTGTCAGATGGCGCTGATATATTCCTGGCTTGGACGATGACAGCCAAGCACCCAAAATTTTTGAAAGGCCAATCAGTCAGGGTGGAGGGCGCAAGCTTCTTGAAAACAAGAAACGGAAAGATTTACTACCACCGCGACTATTTTGATATGGGCTCCCTTCTNTACGAGCACCTNCCCCTTCTCGGAAAGATCATTCAAAAAATTAAACAAAGAGTGGCCCGATAGATCGTGAGGGTCCTGATAACAGGGGCCACCTCAGGAATCGGTCTTCAGCTCGCAACCGATTACCTAGATGACGGACANTATGTTCACTGCTGCGGTCGGAACTCCGCGACCCTTGACCTATTAAGCAACAAATATCAGGATCATTCTGAGACGCATGCTTTCGACGCTGCGAATCTGAGTGAGGTAGAGAGCTCTCTGCAGGACCTAGATAAACTTGACGCGATAATCCTGAATGCCGGCACGTGCGAATACATCAACGCAAAGCAGTTTGATGCTGAAATGTTCGAAAGAGTTTTAAGAACCAACTGTATCGGCATAGCCAACTGCCTTCAGTTGCTTATCCCGAAGGTTAAACCCGGAGGCATAATTGGATTAATGGGAAGCAGCTCTAGCTATCTTCCTCTTCCAAGGGCAGAAGCGTATGGTGCGTCAAAGGCGGCGATTGAGTATCTTTCCCGAACCCTTCAAATATCCTTAAAGTCATCAGATATTCACGTAAGTTATATCGCTCCGGGATTTGTTGAGACCCCCCTTACAGACAAAAACGATTTCCCAATGCCTATGCGGGTTGATGTTAAATTCGCGTCCGAGAAGATCCGAGCGGGCTTAGCAGCAAGAAAACAGGAAATACATTTCCCTAGCCGTTTCACCTCCATCCTCAAACTAATCTCTATTCTACCTAACCGAGTCCAGCAGTTCTTGATTGCAAGAGTCCTCACATAATAAAATTTTAGATCTCTAATGAACGCACAAAAAATCGCAATTATCGGGAGCGGTATATCAGGTTTAACCTGCGCATACCTATTGCATCGAAACCATCAAATAACAATTTTCGAAGCTAACAACTACATTGGTGGGCACACCAATACGGTTGAGGTAAACCACGCCGGACAAACCCACCAAGTAGACACCGGGTTTATCGTTTCAAACGAACGGAACTACGACAATTTTTTAAAGTTGATGTCAAGACTAGACGTCTCACTCCAACCAACAGAGATGAGCTTCAGCGTCCGAAATGACAAGCTGAATCTGGAGTATAACGGACACAACCTAAATACACTTTTTTCACAGAGACGTAATTTTTTCAGACCAAAATTTTACCAGCTTGTTCTCGACATTCTGAAATTCAACAAGGCTGCAAAGGCGTTCATTGAAAACAATCATTCAGAGCCACTCAAGTTAATTGACTTTATTACTGTCCACAAATTAAGTGACACCTTCAAAAATAATTATTTGTTGCCCATGGTTGCCGCAATTTGGTCTTGCAGCTTGCAGCAGGCCGAAGAGTTCCCAATCGAATTCTTTGTAAAATTTTTTCACCACCATGGCCTGCTCGATATCAAAAATCGGCCCCAGTGGTATGTGATCAAAGGCGGGTCAAAAACTTACATTAATCCCTTAATCTCTCCCTTCGAAGACCGAATCAAGCTGAACTGCCCAGTGGATCAAGTGAGCAGGAAAGAGTCCTCTATCGAAATTCGCCATGCTGGAGGTGCCGACGAGTTTGATCAGGTCATTTTCGCCTGTCACAGCGATCAGGCTCTTAACCTCATAGAGGAACCTGCTGCTATTGAGAAGGATATTTTAAGTGGGCTCTCCTATCAGGAAAATGACGTCATACTGCACTGTGATGACACTCTCATGCCTGATAGGAAATTAGCGTGGGCGAGCTGGAATTTTCTCGCTGGAGAGCAAAGTGCAGAGCAACCGCCACTCGTGACTTACTGCATGAATATATTGCAATCGATCAAAAGCGAATTACCCCTTCTTGTGTCTTTAAATGCAAGACACAAGATTGACCCAGAAAAAATTTTAAGGGAACTCAAATACTCTCATCCCATTTACTCCTATCAAGCAATTCAATCCCAGTCTCGCCGAAGAGAAATCTGTGGCGTCGATCGGTTTCATTACTGTGGGGCATATTGGTATAGTGGCTTTCATGAAGATGGTGTTAGAAGTGCTTTGGATGTCGCTGCTCGGTTTGGCGAAAAATTATGACCAACAACCCTGAATCAAACTTCGAAAGTGCGATTTATGAGGGCACCGTCCGACATCGCCGATTTAGTCCAAGAAGCCACAATTTTGATTACCCATTGTTTATGTTTCTGCTGAAAGTCGATGAGATTCCTCGAGTTGTTAGGGCCTTTTGGCAACTAAGTTTTCGTGCGTTTAGTTGGGCGCGATTCAAACGCGACGATTACATAATTAGCGATCATGAAGACATTGCTGAGGCCGTTAGGGCAAAGTTATCCGAAGAATTAAACTGTCAAATGGAAGAGCTAGGAAACGAAGTGTTCCTGCTAGCTCATTTAAGGTACTTTGGTCTCTATTTCAGCCCGTTGAACGTTTACTTTGTTAAGAAAGAAGGCACGTGTACGCACATGTTGGCGGAGGTCAGTAACACACCATGGCACGAGAAACATTACTATGCTCTCGATCTTAACGACTTGAAGCAGCACCCTAAAGAATTTCATGTTTCTCCCTTTAACCCCATGGAGCAGACTTATCAGTGGATAATCAATCCTCCTAATAATTACGAAAGTCCTTGCGTAATCCATATTGAAAGTTTTAGCCAAAAGACAAACAACAAAGTCTTTGACGCTACTTTACGATTACGCAGAAAACCTTTGAATAATTCGGCACTCACTCGTACCCTGCTACGAACTCCCATGCAAACTTTAACGGTCATGATGGGAATATACTGGCAGGCTTTAAAATTATTGCTAAAACGAGTACCGTTTTATAAGCATCCTTCTAAATTGTAGTTGAGAGGAAAGCAGTNGCAGTATGAGCCAAAATAACTTCTCCATTGATTCTTCGAGCGCTCGGACATATCAAACTTCGAAAAAAATAGCGCTTGTGCGCTCCCTTCTTTTTAAGGTTTTAAGTAAAGCCTCAGAGGGCCACTTCTTGCTTAAAGAAAATGGGCAGNTCGTTGCGGAAGTGGGAGACCCGGAAGCTGAACTTCGAGCTGAAGCGGATGTGCTTGACCAACGGGCATACTTGCGAGCTCTTCTCGGAGGTAACACCGCAGCAGGAGAGGCTTTTGTAGATGGTTGGTGGACCTCGCCGGATATCACCCAAGTAACTCGATTTTTTTCAAGAAACCTCTCAATGATGGACTACTGGGACAGCCGCTTTGGCCTCTTTTTNAAGCCNTTTAANGTAATCAGGCACTTGAAGCGCTTAAATTCAAAAAGNCAAGCCAAAAAGAATATTCTTGCGCACTATGACCTTGGGAACGATTTNTATCAATCTTTCTTGGANCCGAAGATGCAGTATAGCTCTGCACTTTATGCATCGGAGCAGCTTTCTCTAGAAGAGGCTCAGGTTAAAAAGCTAACTCGTATTTGCGAACAATTAGATCTTAAGGAGAGTGATCATTTACTTGAGGTTGGCTCGGGCTGGGGTGGTCTTGCGATATTCGCNGCGAAAAATTACGGCTGCAAGGTGACAACCACAACAATATCCGACGAGCAATTTCGCTATGCTAAAAATAAGATCGCCTCGCAAGGACTTTCTCAGAAGATTGAATTACTCTCGCAGGATTATCGTTTGCTCGATGGCACTTACGAAAAAGTCGTCTCAGTAGAGATGATCGAAGCCGTAGGAAGGAAATATCTTANTGANTATTTTGNCAAGCTTAACAANTTACTCAAACCAGGCGGATTACTGATGCTTCAGGCAATCACCATCGCCGACCAACGTTTTAAGGCTTACAAAAATAGCGAAGACTTTATACAGAAACATATCTTCCCGGGTGGATTCTTACCATCNCTGTTTCTGATCTCAAAGATAATTACTAATTCAACCGAATTGATTTTCAGAGATGTTAGAGATATTGGGCTGGATTATGCAAAAACACTCTCTCATTGGCATGAAAACCTAATAGATAAAAAAGACTTCCTCAAACAGCTAGGTTACGACGACCGGTTCTTTAACCTCTGGTCATACTATCTCGGATATTGNGAAGGTGGTTTTCTGGAGCGCCGGATTAGTGCCTCACAGATACTTATGAGCAAAGCGCCTCATATTTAATATTAGAAANGTGCAAGCCATCAAACAAATTGTTACTTCTAAACCTCTCAACCTTATTATCTTTAATTTGTTGTGGGTAGGCTTGGTTCTGGGAAGAGACTCNTTAATNCACTTAACATTACCCAGTTTACTCATTTATTTAGCATGTCTTTTACGTATTGGTAATCTCAAAGTNCATCAGGTATTACTCCCAGCCATTATCGGAATTACGATCGACAGTAGCCTCACCTTTTTNGGAATTTTCAACTTNCCCGACNCAAGCTTAATTATTCCCCTCTGGCTGATCGTATTGTGGATTAATTTTAGCACCACCATTCCCCTNTCTCTTTCGTTTATAGGCAAGAACAAANTGGTCGCTTTTGGACTTGGCNCAACCGCCTTGCCTTTCAATTATGCGGTTGGTGAACGTTTGGGCGCTGTCACTTTCGGCGAGCCTTATCTTTTTTCGATACTGGTCCTTGNTCTTGTATGGTCTGTAAGCTTTCCAATTTTATTTATGGTATCGCATGAAAATTTTACTGAAAGACTGCATATGCGCTAGCTTTTTATTTNCCATTNTTTCTNGNTTTGCCGCGGAATTTNAAGACCCTCTGCAGGATCTCCGGTTAGTTGGCGAGGCGCAACTCCGCGTATTTTTTTGGAGAATCTATGACAGCTCCATNTATACAACATCAGGATCCTATGAAGGAGTGGAACCTGGGCTTGCTTTGAAAATTGAATATCGACGAGCTATTGACGGAGACGAATTTATTTCCNGAACCGGTGAGGAATGGGAAAAGCTTGGCCTACTCTCTGATGAAAGTANCGAATGGCTNGCAAAGCTCGAAGAGTTTCTCCCAAGTGTGATCAAAGGAGACGTCATCATTTTGAAAGTTGGTGATAATTTAGAGAGTGTTTTTCATTACAATTTTGAACGGATCGGCGAAATAAAAACCCCGCAATTTACAAGAGATTTCCTNTCCATTTGGCTCTCTGAGAAAAGTAGTTACCCTAAACTTCAACAACAACTTATCGGACGATGAATAATCTCCAGAGACTTACGTAACTAGATAAGGCTCCAAAGCATTGTATCGATACTCAATCTCCGCAATTTGCATCGAAGAAAAACTGTATACACCNCGCCGCGATTTTGTCGTTTTAAAGATACCTCTCTTTTGCATGACCCAAAGGCGCACGCCAGGAATTAAATTATCTAAATTTTGTATTAGCAAAAGTTTTGAGTAGCAATCCCTTAAAGACAATTCATCTCCCTTCTCATAGAAATCCCATAACTTAGCATAGACATCAGCATACATCGCTCCGCCAGTCATTACTCCATCTGTGCCTATTCGCATTTCATATAACCAACCACGACCAAGAGTAGCACCAAAAATGCTGCGTATTGGATCAGGCTGATACTTTTGAAGAGCCAACATCCTCTCGTGGGCGTTACCATACTCTTCTTTAATATAGCCGCATTGTGGAAATTCTCTGGCTAAATCCACGAGAAATTCAATGGTCAACTCTATATCAGGTCCCCCACTGGTCTGAACGAA
>PBXX01000086.1 GCA_002727755.1 Gammaproteobacteria bacterium
AACCGAGCATTTATTTTGCCTTTATCTTTTAAGTCAGCCCTTATTCCCTGGCATGCTAAAATACCAAACAGAATAGGGCGGAGAGGAGAGTGGCGAAATATTTTGCTTACCGATTGTCGCAAGCTTGATAAAAAGGCCTACCCGTTAATGGTTCAGAGATTTATAGGGCTTGCTTATCCCGAAAGCACTCAACCGCCAGACGATCTTTTTTTCCCAAAACTCTTACCTAAAGAACCTAACGAAGAATTTAAATATTCTAGGACTAATCTATCGAGCAAAAAAAATGTATTAGCGATTTGTCCCGGGGCTGAGTTTGGTGAATCAAAGCAGTGGCCTGCAGCATATTTCGCGGAGGTTGCAACCGGAGTGCTAAGAAAAGGTTGGGGGGTATGGATCTTTGGATCCTCTAACGACCGTTCAGTAGCCGATTTAATTTTGGGAAACATTGAAGAAGATTTTAGGGATAGTTGCATTGATCTTGTTGGCAAGACTGATCTATCTGAGGCTATAGATCTACTATCATTGGTATCTGTTGTACTTTCAAATGATTCTGGACTGATGCATGTTGCCGCCGCACTTGGCAAAAATGTAATTGGGTTGTATGGCTCAACTTCGCCCGACTTCACTCCGCCTTTATCTAACAGCAAGAAATTGATTTCTACTGATATTGAATGTCGGCCCTGCTTTGAACGAGAGTGCCGATTTGGTCATCTTCGTTGCCTAACTGAAATTAAACCCGAGAGAGTTCTTGACGCTATAACCTCATTTGGTCAAGACGTAAATTAAGGAATATGTGAAGTGCGTGTTCTGATAGTGAAAGTTTCTTCTTTGGGAGACATTATCCATACCCTTCCAGCTGTTACGGATGCGAAACGAGCACATCCTAANTTANTTTTCGATTGGGTNGTCGAGGAGAATTTCACCGAAGTTCCGGGATGGCACCCTGCNGTAGATCGNGTTATTCCTGTTGCGATCAGGCGGTGGCGAAAAANCTTGATGAAAACCTATCTCACCCACGAATTTCGGACGTTCAAACGTGCNTTGCAGGGAACCAGATATGACTTAGTCATTGATGCTCAGGGGTTAATCAAGAGTGGGATAATTAGCAGAATGTCTCGTGGGCTCACTATTGGTTTAAGTAATAGAACCGTTCGAGAACCTCTGGCTGCTTTATTTTACAATAAAGCATACTCTGTCCCTTGGACGGAGCATGCCGTAGACCGAGTAAGGCAATTATTTTCAAGAGCGCTTCAATATCAATATGATCCGCATTCAGTTTCTTATGGGCTTGATACAAATAAACTAAAAACTCTAACAGAGGATNTGCCCCCAAAAACAGTTGTATTCCTNCATGGGACGACTTGGTCGACTAAACATTGGCCGATGTATTTCTGGCGTGAACTCGCTTTCCTCGCAACTAAGTCAGGATTCCAAGTTTTATTACCTTGGGGAAACTCTGCAGAAAAGGAAAGAGCCGANTACATCTCTGACGGAAATGANATGGNTAAAGTTCTNGAAAGACAATCCCTGTCTGGTGTTGCACAACACATAAACGATTCAAAGGGAGTAATAGCGGTTGACACCGGTCTAGGCCACCTNGCGGCAGCATTAGAAAAGCCCACTGTCTCTCTTTATGGNCCAACAGANTCAGCATTGTCTGGAACTTTTGGTTTAAACCAAATTCATNTAGTATCCAATTTAGATTGTGCGCCTTGTGTAAAAAAAACATGTTCGTACAACGGTCCAGNAATNAAAGATTTTTACAATGGAAATGAAATTCTTGTTTCGCCGCCATGCTTTTCCACCAATANACCAGATTACGTTTGGGAACGTTTTTGTGGTCTTNTCCAGAAATAAAAGCAACTTATGAAACTAAGTTTTCTGATCTATTCATATTTTCCATATGGTGGCCAGCAGCGCGATTTTCTTCGTATTGCAGAACGCTGCGTTATCAAGGGTTATAAGGCTGATGTCTATACACTTTCTTGGCAAGGCGATGCGCCGTCAAATCTTAATGTAATTATTGTTCCTGTCAAAGCGCTTACGAATGTGGGTCTTTATAGGAAATATACTTCATGGGTTTTTAAACACCTAAGGAACAAGGAGCCGAGTGTCGTTATCGGATTTAATAAGATGCCGGGTCTTGATGTTTATTTTGCTGCTGATCCTTGCTTTCTAGAGAAGGCANAAAATCAGCGCGGGCCTTTATATAGGTTTACCTCTCGCTACAGGCATTTCGCTGAATATGAAAGAGCAGTATTTGGAGAAAACCAAACTACGGAGATTATGACTCTTACNGCTCAACAAAGGCAAGATTTTGAGGAATATTACCCTGATAGCATACGACGTATGCATGATTTGCCGCCAGGTATAGACTTAGACCGAAGGNTAGATGATCAACGGGAAACTAAACGTNTAGCCTTTCGGGAAAAATTCAACATAACAGAAGATGAAATCGTTCTACTTCAAATTGGNTCAGGTTTTAAGGTCAAGGGTATTGATCGCTCCTTAAAAGCAGTTGCTTCACTCCCCTCTGAGTTGAGAGATAGAGTTATTTTTATTTTAGTTGGCAAAGACAAACCAGCTAAAGTACTAAAATTAGCAGATGATTTGGCGATTAGAGATAGGTTGCTAATAGTTCCTGGCAGCGAAGATATTCCGGACTTTTTAGCTGGTTCAGACTTAATGCTCCACCCAGCATATAGAGAGAGTGCCGGGCATGTGCTGTTAGAGGCGATGGTTTCTGGCCTACCAGTATTGACTACTTCTACTTGCGGTTACGCATGGCATATAGAGCANGCAAAATCTGGGTTANTCTGTGCTGAACCGTTTAACCAAGATGAGTTAAATCATAAATTAAGCTTAATGATAAAAAATGAGGATGAAATAAGCTGGTCAGAAAATGGTTTGAAATATGAAAGAGAGAACGATTTNTATTCTTTGCATGAAAAAGCAGCGGACCTAATCGATAAATTTGCGGAAAACATAAAATGAGATACTTATGGTTTATTTAAGCGGGGAGCTTAAAAANTTTTTTTCCGACTCTGATCCATATAAAGTGTTAAAAGAGCTAAACGGTAATGTTTATAGAGAGGTTAAAAATCGTAAGACGCTTCAGTTCGAATATAACGGCAAAAGCTATTTCGCAAAGATTCACACGGGCGTTGGATGGATCGAGATCTTTAAAAANCTGATTCAGCTTAAGAGTCCNGTGCTAGGCGCAAAGAATGAATGGAGCGCACTCAAACTTCTCAGGAGCACTTCAATCAAAACAATGACTGCAGTCGCGTATGGAGAGAAAGGCTGGAATCCAGCTAAGCGACAGTCTTTCATCATCACAGAAGATCTCCAANAAACAATTAGTCTAGAGGACTACTGCCTTAACTGGCTAGACTCGAAGCCCCAGTTCTCTGAGCGGAAAGCCTTGATATGCAAAGTTGCTGAAATTGCCTCGGCTTTGCATTCTTGTGGGATCTGTCATCGCGACCTCTATTTATGCCATTTTCTTTTACATAAAGAANNGTCTAAATTTCCGCAAATTTCTNTAATTGATCTTCATCGTGCTTTAATTCGAAAGCANNTACCAAAGAGATGGGTAATTAAGGATATNGCCGGTCTTTATTATTCGGCTATGAGCATCGGGCTGACAAGCCGGGACATACAGCGGTTCATTTGGCAATACAGTAAATTGAATAAAAATTTTACAGTTAGAGAAAACGGCGAATTTTGGATGCGAGTTAAGGAGAAGGCCANCAGAATGCATAGAAAACTTGGGCCCGCGAGGTAAGATTTGAAGACCTACACGTCCTCCGAATTGACTCAGCTTGGAAGGCAAATAGTTACGCCCTTTCTTATCGAAATTTATAGGGAGGGATGTCTAGACCAAATCAAAATAATNGAGATCCTTCGAATTATCCCGAGGAAAAGGTTAGTAGCTAAAGCTAATTGGCAGGGAACCACAGNCATAGTAAAAATATTTTTTGCACCCCTACGTTGGAAGCGGAATTTATCTAGGGATATTTCCGGGATTATTCTACTTAGGAAAAATGGACTTCGAGCTCCTGCCATACTTCATGATGGAGAACTAGCCGACAAAAAAGGTGCGGCTCTAGTTTTAGAATTTGTTGAAGATGGCAAGACGGTGGGAGAGTATTTCAAAGAAGCTGAATCAGCGANCGAGCAACAGCTGTGGTTTTCAAAGACGGTTCGTGCGATCGGTGTTTGCCATCGCAGTGGATTATGGCAGTCCGATCTTCACATGGATAATTTCATACANTCAAAAAACCACATTTACTATTTGGATGGCGGNGGTATTCGGGTACTTGAAGATTCTTCATCTAATGACGTGATATATAGAAATATTGCCCTATTCCTTGCCCAATTTAAAGTTGAAAATGACGANAATATCGNCATCTTNTTGAAGGAATATTGTCTTGAAAACCNAAAAATAAATAATCTAAATAAGNAGCTAATAGCGGACAAAGTTAGAGAGGCCCGAATCTTACGCATATCTAATTATGAAAAAAAGCTATTCAGGTCTACGACTGCTCATCGTAGCATCAGATCAATTAGTAAATTCGTAGTGCATGCNAGGGATATTTACTCTTCTTCTTTTGAAAGTTTTGTAGGAGATCCNAATGGCTATATAAAAAAAGAGTGCCTAATGAAGGATGGAAACTCTACTACAGTAGCAGAGTTTAATTTCGATGGGGAAATATGTGTNATAAAAAGATACAACTTGAAATCGCTCTGGCAAAAAATAAAATACCTGTTCAAACCAAGTAGAGCCGCAAAGTGTTGGCGTAATTCATTAATGTTACGTATGTTAGGANTAGAAACACCACGGCCTTTTATGATTATGGAAGAGAGGCTATTCGGATTATTAAGAAGAAAAGCCTATTTTGTCTGCGAAAAAATCGAAGCTCCAAATCTTATGGAGTATTTTGAAGGCAGGCAATTGAATCATTCTGAATTGGCTCAGATAATCACTAAATTTAGAAACCTTTTTCAGATAATGATTGACTATAAAATTAGTCATGGAGATATGAAGGCCTCAAACTTTATTTTCCATAATGAAAAACTTTTTGTTTTAGATCTTGATGGAATGAAAAGACACCAGAGTAATCGGCATTTTAAAAAGGCGATTATGAAAGATTTTAATAGGTTCATGAAAAATTGGCGTAATAATGAATATGAAGAAGAATTTAAGAGCATGATTGATGAGCTTGAAATACTAACTAACTCTTAGTTTATGGATCTACCCTACGATACACAGCTATCTGCATATTTTCTCTATTAGGGAATGCTGTTTGCAAGTTGATATAGGGAGAAACTGATTCCCTACCGATGATTTGCAGCGCCTCATAATTCGTCTCTAAAAAAATTAAGTCGTTGGTCTCTAAGTCAAGAATTTCTTCCTCAGAAATAACACGGGCTACTTTATCATAATTTTCAATCTCGCCAGAAAAGTAAGCAATTGCATGGTTATTTGTGATAAGTCGTTTATGCAAATGGTTTTCAGCTTGGTACCAAGTAAGCGACTCGTTAATGTAAGTTTTTGGTGATCCAAAACTTATAAAAGAATCAAAGGCGCAATATCCAAAGAATAATATAAGGACTCTGTTGTATAGGATTTTCAGTGAGGTCTGTTGTACTCGCTCAATAATTTTGTCAAGTATTAAGGGTATAAAAAGTATTAATGCTAAACAGAAGAGCATAGAGTAACGAGTGGAAACAAATTTGGTAATGGTGATGAAAATAAAAACTATAGTTAGATTNGTTAATAAAAAAATAAAAATTGGNATTACTTTTAATCTGNCCAGACTTATTGTGCGCTTNAAGGCGCCGTATGCNAGTAACCAGAAAAAAGGTCCTCCGATACCCTGAAATAATTTCACAAACAGTATGGCCAAGAGCCCTGCTGTTACAAACAAACTCAAGTAGGGNCCTGAATANGTTTGGGCATATTCTCCAAAAATCCCTCGGCTTAACGAATAATTTTGGTCTTCATTAAGACTAGTGAAGTTATTTAAGAATGGTTCATAGACAGAGATGAATCTTAGTAAAACTGATATNAGATTAATGCCCATTGTTTGAAACAATAAGAACATCAAAACTAGCACAGAGNCTATGATCACAGTACACTTTTTTAGCTGTTGATACCTAAATTGTTTCTGGTGCCGATTGTCNAAAAGTAAGGCTATTGGAAGNGAGAATATGTAAATAATTGCTTCCACTCTAAAAAGAGAGGCGAGTGTGATAGAGCCACAAAAAACAANAAAGTTTTGCAAGCGGTTAGACTCTAGGAATAGTAAAAAATGCCAAAGACCAAATAAGCTGAGCGCCCACATCGCTATGTCTCGAATAATATCAAATCTCAATTCATTNAGTGTNGGAAACAAGAGTATGCAGGTAGCTGCTAAAATGGAAACCGACTTTGAAGCATTCAAGAAACTTACTATGCTTATATAGGAATAAACCAGAAGTGAGAGAAAAAAAGCGTTAACGATGTGTGCCGCAGTTATTANATCTGTTCCCAGATTACCGACGAACGCAATNAGTAAGGGGTAGCTCGCCCACGAATAATATTGCCAAGAAGCATTAATCCCCTCGTTGAGTGCAATCTCAGCTATTCGAATATAAGAGTAAGCATCATCATTTGGCAGACCTGAATTTAGAATAGTAAAGCATGAAACTAGGAGGCTAATAAGCACCCCTATAATTCTTATATCTGTGTTAATGAATTGCTCTATTCTGCCCGTATTCACTATTCCAATATACCTGTTTTCATTTAATAGGGTCGAGCTGACTTACCCGCAGCCTGAGTTTTAAAACGTCTGTGCAACCATAGATATTGTTCTGGCCTTTCTCTTATTGCGTTTTCAATGAGCTTGTTGATTATTGATGCATCTGTTTCTGACTCACCTGTTGGATAGTTCTCCAATTTCTCGCTGAATCGTAGTTCATATCCGGAATCGTCGTCTTTACGATAATGGCTGAAAAAGATGACGGCAGAATTATTGAAATCTGCAATACGGGCGGTGGCAGTGATTGTAGCTGCATTAACTCCGAAGAATGGAACAAATACAGAGTGCTTTGGGCCGTAATCCTGATCTGGGGCATACCAAATGACGTTGCCTTTCTTCAGGCTTTTTAATGCACTGCGGATGTCCTTTCTGTCAATTACGGAGGGNTAATGACGGGATCTTCCTCTGAGCATTGCATGGTCAAAAAGACAATTTTTAAATGGGCGGTACGTTACATCCATTTTTTGAAATAAGCTCAATAGGAATCCACCTATTTCCAAAGTAGTGAAGTGTGCGCAAATCAATAGTACTCCGCGACCATCAGCAACAGCATCCTTNAGATTCTCTAAACCGGACACTGTTAATTTAGATTTAAANTCATTGGGATCTCTATGCCAGACAATAGCCGTTTCGATCAATCCTATACCATTCGAGATAAAGGTTCTCTTGACTAAATTCTGTAATTCCCCATTTTTGAGTTCTGGATAACAAAGTTTTAGGTTGACCTCACAGATATGTCTTCTACTCTTGGCAAGATAGAAAGTCATANAACCCAATAATTTCCCGAATTTTATTTGTAACGCAAAAGGGAGATAACTTACTAATTTCATAAAACCAATAAGCAACCAAGTTGGCCAATATTGAGGTGACCAAAATTTTAACATGGAGAGCCATTTCTCTCTTTTTTCTGCATTAGGCACAGTTGCTCACTCTTCAACAGAACTCAGTTATTTAGACTACATTTGAAATAAGTTTTTACTTTTAAAACACAATTTCAAAGCTCGCATAATCTTATGTTTAGCTTACTTTAATAACAAAAGAGCAACAAATTAATTACTCTTATAACAGGGGTGTCCTTATAATTTGATCCTTATGCTATCATGGAATTCTATTCAGCCTTATATTTTGGTGGGTAACCCAGGAAAGATTGGAGGGTATGCATGAAACTCGAAATGCCAGAGTTCCAGAAGGCCAAGCTCTTGGTTGTTGGAGATATAATGCTTGATCGATACTGGCATGGAAGTGCCTCTCGCGTATCTCCCGAGGCACCTGTGCCTGTCGTTTGTGTAGATAGTAGAGAAGGTAGGCCCGGTGGTGCTGGCAACGTGGCCCTTAATATTTCCGCTTTAGGCTCTGCGGCTAGATTGATAGGCGTTGTTGGAAAAGACGAGACAGGGAAGGAGCTACAATCTCAATTGCAAGCAGCAGGAGTTTACTGCGATTTCAACCGGTCTGAAAATAAACCAACAATNACAAAGCTNCGCGTAATTAGTCAGCACCAACACCTAATAAGNNTAGATTTTGAACAGCTCTTNGAAAAACANGANGTGGAAGGTTTGTTTGATAAGACAGAGAGGTTAGTTCAAGATGTCCACGCAATAGTTTTTTCTGACTACAACAAAGGAGCTCTGAGTGAAATAACCAAAATGATAGAATTGGGTCGCTATCATAAAAAACCAATAATTGTTGACCCGAAAGGAACGAATTTTCACAAGTATAAAGGAGCAACAATAATCACGCCGAACCTTTCAGAATTTGAATCTGTTGTAGGGAAGAGCAATGATGAGCAAGAACTAGTAAATAAAGGGCTAGGGTTAGTCCAAGACTTATCACTAGATGCCCTTTTGATTACACGAGGTGAGCATGGAATGACATTAATCCGACCAGGCTCGCCTGAACTTCATCTGCCAGCTAGAGCTCAAGAAGTTTACGATGTTACTGGCGCAGGAGATACAGTAATTTCGGTATTAGCAGCCGCGATTGCATCTGGGGAGAGTATTTCTGATGCTACAGCACTAGCTAATATTGCTGCAGGACTTGTGGTAGGTAAACTAGGTACAGCCGCTATTAGTGCTCCAGAATTACGCCGTGCAGTTTTACAAGAACATGATTGGGGTGGTGGTATTATGACNGCTCATCAACTTTCATTTGCAGTTCAAGACGCTAAAGAACATGGAGAAAAAATAGTATTTACGAATGGTTGTTTTGACATAATTCATGCGGGACACGTGGGCTATCTGGCAGACGCAAAGAAGTTAGGTGATAAGTTAATTGTGGCAATAAACAACGATGAATCAGTAAGAAAGGTTAAAGGTATAGGTCGTCCCATCAATCCTGTGGAGCGGAGGATGGCTGTGTTAGCAGGATTAGAAGCTGTAGATTGGGTTGTTAGTTTCTCTGAAGATACGCCAGTCGAGCTTTTACGAAAATTAAAACCTCATGTATTGGTAAAGGGCGGGGACTATGCCATTGACGAAGTGGTAGGAGGAGAATTTGTCAAATCCTATGGCGGTGAAGTAAAAGCTCTGGAATTTCTTGATAACTGCTCAACTTCGGCAATTGTAGAAAAAATGCAAAAAGCGGAAGATTAATTATTTACCGCTAGTTTACTTTGATGAGGCACTATTTATGATGGCAACATTTGTCGCTAGGTGCTCTTGGTTAATTGTCCCCACCACTATGCTCGTGACTCCTGAAGTGCTAAGTACGAAGTTCAGATTTTTCTCGATGCTATATTCGCTCAAACGTCCGCTGTTTAATGCTTTTTTTACGAGAACCCCTTTGTTTTTCNATTCTGCATTTTTAATTACAGGCATATCNTCTTTATTAGAAGGATTTAGGGTTACCATCACGACGTCAGTTAAGTCTGCNGCTCGGATTCCTCCTTTAANGGTTTTAGTCGACATTCCGTAAGCTCTGATAATTCCTTTTTCTTTTAAACGGGCTAAATTTTCTAAACAGTCAGTGTTATCAATTATGGCTTCATCATCCCCNTTCGAATGAACTAAAACTATATCTAAATAGTCTGTCTTTAGATTTTTTAAGCTACGTTNGACNCTTTTCTGCGCGTGCCTTCCACTGAAATTAAACGACGATTGTCCATTAGCAAATTCTTCCCCAACTTTCGTGCATATTATCCAATCTGATCGGTCCCTAAGAACACGACCAATTCTTTCTTCACTGCTTCCATACGCTGGAGCAGTATCGAGAAAATTGATACCTAATGCGCTTGTTTTATTTAATATGCCCTCCAGTTCCTTTAGGGAAGGTAGAGAAAACTTTTCTGGATATTTTACCTGATGGTTACGTCCAAATTTAACTGTTCCCAGCCCTAAGCAGGAAATGACTATTCCACTTTGTCCCAACAAGCGTTGTTCTAATTCCATAATTACTCAATCCCAGCGCGCTCTGGCTAAAGTTGGTTTTTCAAATATAGCCTGTAATTCAGCGGTAGGTATATTTTTTTCTAGAAGGCCTTTTCTTGCTCTAGCAGCATGCTCTGATACTTTGTCCGCTAATGACGGCACTAAGGTGAGTTTTGTTGGCCAGGCGACTAGGATGTTTTTATCTTCTTTAACCACCGCATCGTCCGGACGAAAGCTGCTATGAACATTAGCCTCTGCGCGATTAACGTAAAAAGATTCCCATTGTGCATCNGATAAATTCAACCATGGAAAGGTATTTCTGATCAGCTCCTGAGTAGCCTTAATTTGCTCACTTTTCGATTTAGTGATGCCCGACTCGGCAATGTCACCGCCTAAATACCAAATGATGTCACCGTTTTGCGCTCTGTGAGAAGTCACTGTTACTGAGGGATTTAAGTTGAAATCGTTACCAATACAGTGCACATATATTTCGGGTAAGTTTTGTTTTCTCAGATAAACCATATGCAAAGGGCGTGCTTGTGTTTCGATCTTGCTTAATCCTGCCTTGTTAATTAATTCTTGATTGCCTTCCCCCGCACAAAAAATAAATAAATCTGCGTCGATATTCACTGTTTTATCTTTTACACTGACTTGCAATTTCTGTTTAAGACTCGGGTCTTCTGAGAAAAATTTGTAGTCACAGTCTGTTAAAGAGAATAGCCTATCATTCGTTGTAGAAACCAGTTTATTCAATAAACTCACAGTGTTTATGACGAAATCTGGTAACTTATAGAGGGTTCCTTTCACAGATGNTTCTCTAAAAAATATAGGGTAATGTTCCTTTTCAACTATGTCTATTCGTCCTCTTAAGCTTTTGCTGCCTAGATAGCTTTTAAGCCGGCTTTTCATTCCTCCGTCTGACCACATGTAGTAATTTTCATTGAGCACACTCACGTCAGTTAAGTCGATTTCTCCGTCACCACTTAGGCATTGTCTCCAGCGATTTGGCATATTAGCGATATTTTGAGAATCTCTGCCCACACTGCCTCTTAACGCATACTTTAGCCCACCATGAATGATTCCTTGCGAATCAAGAGTTTGCCTTCCCCCTAGCGATTTAGTTTCAAAAAGTATCGAGTCATATCCTTCAGACTGCATACGATTAAGTAACCATAAACCTGCTATACCACCTCCAAAGATGACGATGTTAGTTGAATAGCTTAAATTCATTAGTTACCTTTACGGCTCGGGCATGAGTGGGTGAAATATGAGTCGAGTATATCTGTATAAACCTTTATTTCGCAATTAAAGAAAGATAAGCCAAAGGATTGTAAATATATTTTATGTTTCGGTTAATTTATGAATTGATCGTAATTATTTTGATGCCGCTGATCATAGTGCGTTTGTTTATACGCGGACATAAAGTTCCAGGCTATCGGAAACGGATTCGCGAACGCTTTGGTTTTTTCAAATTCCCAAACCATTTTGATTCAACTAAGCCTACAATTTGGTTACACGCTGTATCTGTCGGAGAGGTACTAGCAGCACAACCTCTAGTAATCGAGTTAAAGAAACTATACCCCCAGTATCAAATTTTTATTACAACAATGACGCCGACTGGTTCCGAGCAGGTAAGTCGACTTTTTTCAACGACAATCTTTCACAGCTACTTACCCTATGACTCATCATTACTGTTAGTGCGTTTCATAAATAATTTGCGTCCTAAACTATTAATAATAATGGAAACAGAAATTTGGCCTAATTTGCTAAATATAGCGAGCGCGCAGGGGGTAAAAATCTTATTAGCTAACGCGCGACTTTCTGAAAAGTCTGCGAGTGGTTACTCAAAGTTCGGTGGACTTTTTAAAAAGCTTCTGAACCGNATAGACAAGATAGGTGCACAATCTAAATCTGATTCGAAAAGATTTATAAAGCTTGGNGCTANACCTGATAAAATCACCGTNACAGGAAGCTTAAAGTATCATATGGATATCCGGGGTATCGATGAAAAAAGTGGNCNTTTATTCAGAGAACTTAGTGTATCTCCACGAAAAATAATTACTGCAGCTAGCACGCGCGAGGGTGAGGAAGAGAAAGTAATAATATCTATAAGGTCTATATTACAAAAATNTCCAGAAGCGCTATTCATTATTGTACCCAGGCATCCTGAGCGTTTTGACAAAGTATTTTCGTTATTGAAGAAATCGGGTTTGAATTGCGAACGTAGGTCATCAACTTCGGTTATTGCTAAAGATACTCAGGTTTTAGTCGGAGACAGTTTAGGTGAGATGCACTCTTATTATGGAGTCTCTGATATAGCTTTTGTCGGGGGTAGTCTCGTAGACACGGGTTGTCATAATGTACTTGAGCCTGCTGCATTAGCTTTACCCATTTTAGCAGGGCCATCTCAATATAATTTTTCCGAAATCTGCTCGCGATTAGAAAAAGCAGGTGGTCTTTTAACGGTGCGGAATGAGTATGAGCTCTCTGAGGAGATCATCAAATTGCTATTTGATAAATCTAAAAGGCTACAGATGGGAGAAGCTGCTAAAAAAGAATTACTGTCTAACCAAGAATCATTACCTTCTTTGGTAAACATAGTTGACCAATTGCTTTCTATGGATTAATGGCTTCAAACTGTCGTGTAAGATTTTCAGGACCATCTTTAGTTACAAGGATATTATCCTCAATCCTTATTCCTCCATAGGGGTATAATTGTTCAATTGTCCTCCAGTTAATTAGTTTACCTTTTTTTGTATTTCTCTGAGCTTCGAGAAGGCTAGGGATAAAATAACAACCTGGTTCTACTGTAAAAACCATATT
>PBXX01000087.1 GCA_002727755.1 Gammaproteobacteria bacterium
TGGAGGTATTTCTTTTATCCGGCAAAAGGCTAACGGAGTTTTTCAATGAAGAAGCTGAAAAAAGGTCAGATGGCCAAAAAAAGCAGCCATTCAATTTTCATTTCTTTGGAATCCAACCACCAGACCGGATCGTATTACACGACAGGATTTCAAAAAGATTAAATCAGATGTTGGCTGATGGGTTTATATCGGAAGTCCAGGATTTGTATAACCGCGGTGATTTAAGCGATAGGCTGCCGTCAATGAAATCAGTAGGATATCGCCAAATCTGGCAGTTTTTATCCGGGCAATTTGATTACAAGGAAATGGTAGAGAAAAGTAATGTTGCCACGCGCCAACTAGCTAAACGCCAGTATACATGGTTAAGAAGTTGGCCATCATTGCATATTTTGAAAGATGGGGGGCTTGATTCGAGAGATAAAGTCTTGAATTACTGCCAATCGATCTCAATATTAAAGAATTGATTTGAGATTTAAACTCGACACTACTAATTAAACAAAAAGCTGAAAAACGTGAGTTTTAACCTATTAAGGAGGATCAAATGTCCAAGGGACATACCCTGCAAGACCCATTTCTAAACGCTCTCAGGAAAGAGAAGATTCCTGTGTCTATCTACTTAGTAAGTGGTATAAAACTTCAGGGTCAAATTGAATCCTTTGATCAGTTCGTCATCTTGTTGAAGAACGCAGTGAGTCAGATGGTATACAAACATGCTATTTCAACGGTTGTGCCGGCTCGGATGGTCAAAGTACCTAATTCCCATCAAATAGATGTTGACCAAACAGATGTTGGCGACTCGTGATTTCTTGGATTGATACGAACCTCATTCCCGTTGTGAGATTACTTTTTGTTTTTTGAAAGACCTACCTCCGGTTATAACACCATCTTGGTGCAAGTCTCATTCAGGGATGACTCTCAAGAGTGCGACCTTGAGGAATTTGAGGCACTAGCCGAGTCAGCCGGGGCAGCCATTGTGGCGACGATACTGAGTAAAAATGGGTCCCCAACTTCTTCTCATTTGTTAGGGTCAGGGAAATTGGCAGAGGTCGAAGCAGCTGTTTCAAAGCATCGCGCTGACCTAGTGATAGTTAGCCGAAGGCTCTCTCCTGGACAAGAACGCAATTTAGAAAAATGCCTAAAATGCAGGGTCCTTGACCGCACAGGATTGATCCTAGATATTTTTGCCCAGAGAGCCCGAAGTCATGAAGGAAAGCTTCAGGTTGAACTTGCTCAGCTAGAACATCTTAGCTCCAGACTTAAGCGAGGCTGGAGTCACTTGGACAGACAGAAAGGTGGTATTGGCCTTCGCGGGGCCGGTGAGAAGCAGTTAGAATTGGACCAACGTATGATCGGGCAGAGAATCAAATCAATAAATAAAAGTTTGTTAAAAGTTCGGAAGCAAAGAGATCAGAGTCGACGCTCACGGACTAGAGCGGAGCTTTCTACGATATGTCTTGTTGGATATACAAATGCCGGGAAATCGACCCTATTCAACAATCTAACATTCGAAAAGAGTTATGTAGCCGACCAACTGTTCGCGACACTCGATTCCACCTTACGCAGAATGGATGTGGATAATTTAGGTAGAGTTGTAGTAGCTGATACTGTTGGTTTCATTCGGCAACTTCCCCATACTTTAATTGATGCTTTTCGGGCGACGCTTGAGGAGGTAGCATCTTCGAACTTGCTAATTCATGTCGTAGATTGTGCGGATGACGATAAAATGGATCGTATACAGGANGTTAACGAAGTTCTTAAAGAAATCGGTGCCGAACANATTCCACAGATCATTGTATACAACAAAATTGACAAGTGCACAGACATTGGACCCAATATTTTAAATGATGAAGACGATCTGCCGCGAGAGGTCTGGGTTTCAGCNAAAGATAGCTTGGGGATCGAGTTACTTCATCAGGCAATTGCAGCAAGGTTATCGGGGGTTTTAATCAACACTACCGTAAGATTGGTTGCTAGTCTCGCAAAGACACGTAGCGAACTTTATGAAAANGGATTTGTTGAATCTGAGCATGTGGACGATACAGGCGCTAGTTTTTTGAAAATATGTTTACCTCGTATTGAATTCGGAAAACTGCTTGAGAGAGGCGCGAAAAGGGTTGCCTTACCNGAGTTAGTAGATGAGGNTGTTGAGANTATTGNAGTCAGCCCTCAGAAAAAGACAGCTTGATTAACTTTACCTGAAACCCCATTAACCTTATTAATACTGTGTTAATTGTCAATTTTTAGCTAGAATCGAGTTTCTGCTTCAATAGAGGCTAGGAGATAACAATGGCTTGGAACGAACCTGGAAATAATGGAAACGATAACGACCCGTGGGGTGGTGGTCGTCGAGGAGGTAACCAGGGACCACCAGATATTGATGAAGTGATAAAGGACCTTACTAAAAGGCTTAATGGTCTTTTTGGTGGTAAGCGTTCCAGTTCTGGAGGCTCCGCCGGAGGACAGTCGCCTAACAAAAATATTTCTGGAGGGTTTTTGGCCGGAATAATAGCTGTAGGCGCAGTGATCTGGGGGTTTATGGGTATATACATCGTCGATGAAGCGGAGCGGGGAGTGGTGTTGCGTTTCGGTAAAGTACTTGATACCACTGTCCAACCTGGACTCGCATGGAATCCACCAATCGTTGATGAAGTTAGCCTAGTGAACGTCTCAGAATTAAACGCGAAGACTTATGAAAATAGAGCAATGCTCACCACGGACGAGAACATTATCGATATTGAAGTTACGGTCCAATATCTTATCGAAGACCCAGTTAAATACGTAATCGCCGTCGAAAACCCAGAACTTAGTTTAGATAATGCTGCGGAATCAGCCATTAGGCATGTTGTAGGCGGTAATACAATGGAGCAAATTCTGACAACTGGCCGGGACAGGGTGGCTGCAGATGTTGAGGATCGCCTTCAAGACTACATGAATGTATACAATACGGGGATTTTTGTAAGTCAAGTTAACGTGGTTGATGCTCAACCACCAGATGGGGTGCGAGCAGCTTTTGACGATGTCATTAGGGCAAGAGAAGATGAGCAGCGTGCTCAAAATCAAGCTCAGCAATACGCGAACCGAGTCATTCCCGAGGCNCGAGGGGAAGCGCAGAGGCAAATGGAAGAGGCAAACGCCTATAGAGAAGAAGTTATCGCTAAGGCTGAGGGTGATGCGTCTAGATTTAATCAACTATTAGCAGAATATGCTAAAGCTCCCGCTGTAACACGTCAGAGAATGTATATTGATTCTCTACAGGATGTCATGACATCCAGTAGTAAAATTATGATAGATGTAGAGGGTGGCAATAATATGCTTTATGTTCCGCTAGATAAGATTTTAGAGCAAAATTCAAGCACTTTAGGAGCAAGGCCCACTACCGCCCAGGAATTACGTGATCTTGCCAATGAAATTGCACCTTACTTACCAGGCCCATCGAACTCCACCGTCGATAGGTCAAGGTTAAACAGCGGAAGCAGGGGGAGGTAGGCCATGAGAAATTTTTTCTCTGTAGGATTTGTATTTATTCTTTTAATCATCGTAGGGAATACCTTGTTTGTCGTTAAAGAAACTGAGAGAGCCGTGATGTTGAGGTTTGGTCAGCTGGTTAACGCCGATATTGAGCCTGGACTCCATTACAAGATTCCTTGGGTTAATACCGTTAGAAAATTTGATGCTCGGATACAAACAGAGGATGCGACTCCTGAAAGATTTTTGACTCTTGAGCAAAAAGCGCTGGAAGTTGATTCCTATGCAAAGTGGAGAATTTTAGACGTTGGTCAGTTCTATGTTTCTACGAGAGGAAATGTTAGCACAGCCGGAAATTTGTTAGCGCAGAGAATTAATGACGGTCTGCGAGACCAGATTGGAGCTCGGACGCTTATCGAGGTCGTAGCCGGTGAGCGTGATCAACTGATGCTTGATCTAACAGCAGAGCTTAATGAGACTACTGCATCAGATATCGGAATAGAAGTTATAGATGTTCGCGTAAAGAGGATTGATTTGCCCGATGATGTGCGATCTTCTGTTTATGAAAGAATGATCACAGAACGAAACAGAGAGGCACAAGAAATTAGATCAAGAGGTGATGAACTTGCTATTGGAATTCGCGCCGATGCCGATAGGCAGGTTGTTATATATGAGGCGGAGGCCTATAGAGACGCGGAACGAATCCGGGGTGAGGGAGATGCCAATGCCACTTCGATCTATGCTAGCGCTTTCTCCAAAGATGAAGAGTTTTACGCCTTTACTAGAAGTTTGAATGCATATCGCGAGACATTTAGTTCAAAAAACGACGTTCTGTTACTAGACCCAGATAGTGATTACTTCAAATACTTAAAGGATGGTATTTCTCAACAATAGCGATCTCAGATGCCTAATCCTTTTTGATGGTATTCGTCCACTCAAATTTTGACGGTTTCGGATTGGAACGAACTTACATCGAGTTCTGGCGTTCGTAATCTAATGAATCTGGAGTTTGAAGAGCAATATCGTGTTACAGAGTCTCGCAATAGCTTTTTGTCTGATGCTCATCATAGAAGGAGTTGTTCCTTTTATCGCTCCTCATCTATGGCGATCACTTCTCCTGATGTTAAAGGATTTGGATGATAATCAGATTAGGCTGTTCGGGTTGGTATTGATGATTTCCGGAACTACACTTCTTTTGATCATAAACTAATTAAAATAACAGAAAGAGTTATGAACAATACTAAACGTTGGTTATTGCCCGATGGGGTGGAAGAAATNCTGCCCTCAGATGCTGGAAAGTTGGAATCAATTCGCAGAGGACTATTAGATCTCTACAAATCGTGGGGTTATCAGTTTGTCATCACACCTTTAGTTGAATATCTAGAATCTTTGCTCGTCGGTTCCTCTCATGATCTTGATCTACAAACTTTTAAGATTACTGATCAATTAAGTGGGCGCATGATGGGAATTCGCGCCGATATAACTCCACAAGTATCGAGGATCGATGCTCATTGTTTGGATAGGAAAGGTCCGGCGAGGCTATGTTACGCTGACAATGTCTTGCATACNAAGCCTCGTGGAATTATGACTTCGAGAGTGCCAATAAAAATTGGTGCGGAGCTGTATGGTGATAGTAGCTCCAACAGTGACGCTGAAATGATTTGCTTGATGTATGAATCACTTAATNTAATTGNCATAAGCGATATACACATTGTAATAGGACACGTCGGGATTTTCCGAAAACTTGTCCAAGAAGCGAAATTAGAAAAATCTGAAGAAAAATTACTGTTTGAGTCAATGCAACGCAAAGCATACGACGAGGTCGATNAATTGATTTTTNNATTTGTTCGGGACGAATCAATTGGTATGCTGCTTAGCAGTCTTATACGTTTATCAGGGGACGAGAGTGTTCTAGAAAAAGCCTTAGATCGTTTTTCTGAAGCGCCCGATAGCGTTAAAGCTGAATTAAAAGAGTTAGAATTAGTAGTGAAAAAAGTCAAAGAACGGGAACCTCATATGAGGCTTTGCTTTGATCTTTGTGAGCTGAGGGGCTATGAATACCATACTGGNATAGTTTTCGCTGCGTACTCTCCCAACTNCGGCCGNGCTATATCTAAAGGGGGTCGGTATGATCATATTGGAGAGGTATTCGGAAGAGCCCGGCCTGCGACTGGCTTNGATGCTGANTTGAAAGTTCTGACTAAACTTTCCNNAANNGTTTTTGATAAANAACAGGCGATTATNGCTCCAGATATTATTGACGANCGTTTGCAAGTGCTTGTGGAGAANCTTCGAAAAAGTGGGGAAGCAGTCATAATAAATCTGTCCGAAAAGAATTTGAACAGAAAGGCGCTTGAAGATTTGAATTGTGATAGACACATAGTAAATGAGGATGGGTCTTGGAAAGTTAAACCAATATGACCGTTTTGATGGAACGCTAATTCGAGAATTATAAGAAATGTCAAAATCTATNGTTGTTTTAGGGACTCAGTGGGGGGATGAGGGTAAAGGTAAAATTGTTGATTTACTNACGGACCGCGCTTCAGTTGTCGTAAGATTTCAGGGTGGCCATAATGCGGGNCACACATTAGTAGTCAACGGTGAGAAGACTGTTTTACANCTNTTACCGTCTGGTATTTTAAGAGAAAGCGTTTGCTGCGTAATAGGCAATGGTGTTGTGGTGGATCTGCACGCCCTNACCAAAGAGATTGATGAACTCTCAGAAAAAGGGATTGAGGTTTCAGAGCGATTGTCAATTAGTAATGCTTGCCCACTAATNNTACCTAGNCATATTGCGCTTGATCAGCATAGAGAGATGCTCAAGGGAGATAAAAAAATTGGCACTACAGGGCGAGGTATTGGTCCTGCATATGAGGATAAAGTAGCAAGAAGAGGTATACGTCTCGGTGAAATCTTTGATTCATCAGTCTTTAGTGACAAACTAAGGGAATTACTAGATTACCATAATTTTTGGTTAACCGAATATTTCAGCGCTTCCGCAGTCGATTACAAAAAAACCTTAGATGAATGCTATAAGTTATTTGATTCGGTAAGCCCAATGGTTACTGATACTATTGAGGTACTCCATTCTTACCGAGCGGCTGGCAAGAATATTTTATTTGAGGGAGCGCAAGGCTCTCTTCTTGATATTGATCATGGAACCTATCCATTTGTAACTTCCTCCAATACTACTGCTGGGAGTTCTTCGGCAGGAAGTGGTTATGGTCCACTATTTCTTGATTATGTTTTGGGTATTACTAAAGCATATACGACCAGAGTAGGTTCTGGTCCTTTTCCTACGGAGTTGTTTGATGAAGTAGGCCAACATCTGGCCACAATAGGAGCAGAAAAAGGGGCAACTACTGGAAGGGATAGACGATGCGGCTGGTTTGATGCTAACGCGGTGAAGTTGGCAGTACGCATAAACAGTGTGAGTGGGATTTGTCTAACCAAGCTCGATGTTCTAGATGGTCTTGATCGGATTAAAGTTTGTACTGGATATCAGGGCATTGGCAATCATGAGACAGTTGGTTTTGCTAAAGCTGACCAGCTCGAAAAGGTAGAACCGATTTACGTGGAGATGCCAGGATGGAAACAGTCAACGGTAGGTGTAACATCATTAAAAGAGCTTCCAAGAGAAGCTTTGAATTACATAAGATTTTTAGAAGATCAGATTGAAGCACCNGTAGACATTATATCGACAGGTCCTGACAGATTAGAGACTTTAATTTTGCGCAATCCTTTCGACACTGAAATCTAAGATTTTGGCCATAAACAAGCAGCCCCTCTTGCCCCGCTGGCGTCACCAAAAGATGCCGCTACAACTTTGGTTTGAATAGTATCATTGAAGACCTGACCGCACAGATGGTTATGTATCAGTTCGTAAATAGGTTTTATATTCGAAAGGCCACCGCCCAAGACAATAACATCTGGGTCTATGGTGTTTACAATAGTCGACAGACAACCTGCTAACTGTTTTGCGTAGANATNAATNCAATTTTTAGCATCTTTATNGTGCAGNTCGGCTTNTCTAGTTATTTCTTCAGGTTCCATCTGAATTCCAGAGAGTTCTTTAAAAGTCTGCTTAAATCCGCGACCAGACAGCACTGTCTCAATACAATTAGTTCGACCACAATGACATATGCGGTCGCTTCTGATTAAATCTCTAACAGAAGTAGGCATACAATTATGTCCCCATTCGCCAGAGATACGATTTGGTCCGTTGACGAGATTTCTATCAACTACTAATCCTCCCCCACATCCTGTTCCAAGGACAACCCCAAAAACGTATTTAAATTCTTTTCCAGCACCATAAATTGCTTCAGATAACGCGAAGCAGTTAGCATCGTTTTCAACTCTAATAGAATAGTCTAATTTATCTTCAATATCTTTTTTAAAGGGACTTCCGTTGATGCAAAGAGAGTCAGAGTTTTTCATAAAATTTGTTTGAGGATCCAGAGTTCCGGGTGTGCCTATCCCTACGCTGAGTCTATCCGGAGTTTGTAAGTCGCTTATCAAATTACAAATTGAGGTAATCACACTGTCATAATTTTTAGTAGGTGTACTAACACGTATCTTTTTGTCTATTTGTCCATTGTCTTTTAATCGAATTCCTTCTACTTTGGTTCCACCTAAATCAACACCTATCCTCATATATAGCTCGCTTCCTAAAATTTCCTTTATGGATTTTTATTATCTATTGTTTATGAAGTCAAATTGAATATGCAATTTGAGTTTGATAAGGACTCGTATGAACATCACGCTTAAAAACAGAATTACGCATAAACGAAACGTGGGGTGCTTTTAGAAATTGGTTGCAACAAAATTCATGTTGGCAAATCTGTTAATTTATAAATCGTGTTGTTATCAAAGGTTTGTCAATCTCCTAAAGATGTTAAATAGTATTTTTCTTGAATTCTCTTTAATGTTTGCCAGGTTCACTTATCAATCTAAAAATGTCTATATAACTCTCGATTTAGGGGGCTGGTACAACATATTGTCCAATTTTATATTTAAAATTTAATTGAAAAATAAACAATATATTGTTTGACTTTGTGATATCAACACTATATGTTGCGATCTTTGGTTCTAAACAGACAGTATTTGAGTGAT
>PBXX01000088.1 GCA_002727755.1 Gammaproteobacteria bacterium
ATTTCTCTCTGGTCAATCTCCTTAATCCAGTGCCCTCCGAGCCCATAACCAATACTATTAAACCCCTGAAATCTTGTTGATAGATAGTTTTAGTTGCTCTTTCATCAGTACCAATTATCCAAAACCCTACTTGCTTTAAATCTGCCAAAAAACGAGCTAAGTTCGTTACAGCAAGAAGGGTGACTGTCTCCGCAGCCCCACTGGCAATTTTTCGAGCAGTTGAATTTAGTGAGGCAGAGTTATTCTTTGGAGTAATTACAAATCTTACCCCCGCAGCGTCGGCTGTTCTCAGGCAGGCACCTAAATTATGCGGGTCCGTAACTGAATCCAAAACTAGCAAAAGTTCGGACTTTCTTTTACCAACACTTTCAATGAGCTCAGCCGCGGAAACGATATCTCGAGGGGCCACCGAACTCTTATTTACAAAAGCAGCAACACCTTGGTGTGTGCCTTGCACTTGACCCTCAAGCTCCTCTTTTGAAACCTCAACTACACGAACATTTCTAAGTCTCGCAAGATTTACCAATTCAGTTTGGCGCCTATTTTTCCTGCCACTAATAATCAGCAAACGCTCAATCTCTTCNGGNTTTTTTTCTAANAGAACNGAAACGGCATTNATTCCTATGGTAATTTCAAAATTCATNGCACAAATTACACAGATTNTTTAAAAAAAATTAGTTCTTAACAGNCTATTAGAAANATACAAGACCTTGCNCCGCTATTTTTTTGNCCNACGTTTCTTNCCAATCATTTTGGTTTTTCTTTTNCCGTCTTTGCTTAANTTCCTTTTCTTGTTTCTTTTATCTTTTGATGTAGATTTTAGCTTACTCGATGACTCCTTCTTTTTTTTCTTCACTCCTTTAGTGTCCTTATTTACGAATTTTAAGCGACTTAATTGGAGATCTATTTTCCTTTCACGGACATCGACTCTAGCAACTCTTACCTCAATCTTATCCCCGAGACAATAAATTTGNTTTGTTTTCTCACCCTTTAAACTAAATCTATTTGGGTCATAGTGATAATAATCATTATTAAGATCGGTTACATGAACCAGTCCCTCAATGAAAATATCCTCTAGCTCGACAAAGAGGCCAAAGCTGGTTACAGAGGTAATAATCCCTTGAAATACGTCGCCCACTTTGTCTTCCATGTATTCGCACTTCAACCAATCAAGCACACTGTAACTCGCAGCATCTGCTCTTCTCTCAAAATTAGAGCATGCAATCCCAAATTCGTTGATCTGCGCCTCGGTGTAAGGATAAATTTTCTTTCTGCTAACTTTTGTCTTGTTCTTAGATTTAAGATGGTCGCTTGTTTTATTATGGATTAAATACTTGATAGCACGATGCACTAATAAGTCGGGGTAGCGTCTGATTGGTGAGGTAAAATGAGTATATGCTGGGAATCCCAAACCGAAATGTCCCACGTTTTTTAGCTGATAGACGGCTTGCATCATAGATCTAATGAGCATCGTATGCAGCAATCGGCTGTCATCCCGCGCCCTAATTTTAGACAACAATTTTGAGTAATCCCTTGTGTTCGGTTTTTCACCTCCGCCGAGACCTAAGCCAAGACTTCCCAAATATTTCTTAACGCTATCGAGCTTTTCGGGATTAGGCCCTTCATGGATTCTGTAAAGAGTAGGAATTTTAAGTTTCTCTAACAGCAACGCTGCTGATACGTTTGCGCACAACATACACTCCTCAATTATTCTGTGCGCGTCGTTTCTCAAAACCGGTAAGATTTCTTTTAGTTTTTTATCCTCACCGAATACAACTCTCGTCTCGGTGGACTCAAAATCCATGGCTCCCTCTCTAGCTCTCTTTGATTTACGAACTTGAAAAAGCGCATGAAGGCATTCGATATGGCTGACTAATTTTGCATACTTCTGACGCAATCTTTTGTTAACATTTTCCTGATTAACATCCTTAGGTTTTGCGAGAATATCTGCAACGTCAGTGTAGGTCATTCTCGCATGAGAGTGGATGACTGCTTCATAAAAACAGTAAGAGATTATTTCACCAAGTTTCGAAATTTCCATTTCACACACCAGTGATAGTCGATCAACATTCTCTTTAAGAGAACAAAGACCATTTGACAAGCGCTCTGGAAGCATGGGAACTACATACCCGGGGAAGTAAACAGAGGTTCCTCTACTCAATGCCTCTTTATTGATTAGGCTGCCAATCTCAACATAATGAGCTACATCAGCTATCGCAACATATAAAGTCCAATTACCTTCTCCGTGTTGCCGCGCGAAAACAGCGTCATCGAAATCTTTAGCATCTTCACCATCAATTGTAACGAAAGGAATATCTCGGAGATCAAGCCTTGATTCAGATTCTTCTTTTGTTACCTCTTTTGGAAATTCGTCAGCTTCCTCTATTGCAGCCTTGGGCCAAACATGCGGCAAATCAAAAGTCCGGATCGCTACATCAACTTCCAATCCAGGAACCGATCTATCACCAAGAACCTCCTTGATTCGACCAATAGCTTTGCGCCGTCTATCCGGATAATCGACTATTTCAGCAACGACAAAATCTCCGTCTCGAGCTTTTCCATAACTGTCTTCTGGTATTAATAATTTATGGCCTATACGCTTATTTTCTGCAATGACTGAGCCAAAGCTTTTGTCTTTATAAAAACGGCCCACAATCTCCGAGTAACGACGTTTTATAATTTCTACGACGGCAGCCTCTTTTCGACCTTTTGTACTAACGCCATTTAGCCGAACTAGCACTTTATCTCCATCAAATAAGCTTTTCATTTCGCGAAGACTAAGCCAGAGGTCATCTCCACCATCCTCGGGGATAAAGTAGCCGACACCATCTTTAGTACTCTGCACGACCCCTTTCTGGAGTTCCCGGGGGTCTGGCAAGCAATAGCCTCCTTTTTGATTGCTTATAATTTGACCGTCGCGACTCATGGCGATCAAGCGTCGCCTAAGTGCTTCAGTCTCTTCCNCACCTTTAATTTTGAGTTCTACTGCAAGCGACTCGAGGGCAATCGGTGAATCAACATTGCCAAGATAAGAAAGGATAAACTCTCGAGAAGGAATAGGTTTTAAATATTTTTTTGACTCGCGCTCCGCGAATGGATCTTTATTTTTAGGCATTAATAAAAGGCGGGATGAAACTCATATACCTTCATTGTACACCCAGAGCAGGCTTTTGTCTGTTCATTTGCTCCGTGGACTGGTTGCTGGAGGAAATTCATGAATTCATAAGAAATTCGGCTATTGCCCAAATAGTAGAATTGGGAGGCGTATCCATTCCAGATGCGCTGGATGCCCAAAAATAAATCATATAAGATTTAGTCTACATCAAAGGAATTTTATGAAAACGCATCTGCTGGTTACATCTATGGTGATGCTCCTTTCTGGTTGCATCAGCCCTTATGATTATGAGGACTGTGGGGTTTTATATGACAAACCCACTACAAACCCACTGGGCACCAGCGGTGATATTTTTGCTGATACTTGGGGCGATCTAGTAATGGCATCCCGTAGCGCTAATCAAAGAGATTTTTTCGAGAACAATGCATGCAGGCTCAGCGTAATAAAAACTCAAGGNCCTGAGTAAAAGCGTGNCATCCTTGTCCTAAANTATAATNTATTTGGCGAGTTCCTTTCGTAGAAGGACCTCCAACACAACAGCAGCGATTATCAGCGCAGGAATATCNCCTAAGAAGTGACCTCTCTCTGCAGTATCAATCAAGGCTTGACCAAACATGATTATGCCATGAACAAGACTACTGTAGATTACAAAACGGATGAACAAAACATGTTCCAAGGGATTTCTTGAGGCCTGAAAAATCATCATAAGACCCATCACAAAATAAATTCCAACAATCATTAGCTGATATTCAGGTTGGGATGGGGACCATGCCCAACCACCGAANAAATTGATCTGAAATAGGCCATAAACAGAGCAAAAAATTAACCCAAAGCCAATCAATGAAATCTTTAAGTAGTTCATAGTCATNTTCCCTTTCGTTGAGACAATCAAATAGTTGCTGTACAAGAGGCCTTCAATAATAATATAAGCATTTAAATGCTATCTAGCACAACATAAATCATCNCAGCGAAGCGTCTAATTTAAGACAATATGGAGNAACAGGTGACGATCCCAAAAATNTTTTCAGCANNCACTATTCAAAGACAAAAAGTTTTAAGCACTGTTTTAATGGGGTTTTCGGCAGACCCCTTCGTTCGTTGGATTTGTCCGGAGGCACGTAACTACATGAACTTTATCGGCGCTTTTGACGCCTATGGGGGGAAAGCAATTGATACCAATACGGCCTATGTGGTCGAAGGCTTCAAAGGTACCGCGCTTTGGTTGCCACCTAATATCGAAGCCGACGAAGAAGCGTTTGTCAAAGAAATAGAACAGAACGTACTCATAGAGAAACAGGAATCGCTNTTCAAGGTATTAGANGAGCTTGAAAAGTATCACCCCGAAGCTCCCTGCTGGTACCTTCCNATAATTGCGGTTGACCCTCATTACCAAAACAATGGAATAGGTTCACTGTTAATGAAACATGCCCTAGAGAAGNTTGATTCGGATGGTTTNCCTGCATACTTAGAATCTTCAAATCCAAGAAACATGTCTTTATACAAACGTTACGGGTTTGAAACTATGGGTCAAATAAAAGTTGACGACGTACCTCCTCTGCATCCGATGATAAGAGAGGCTAGGTAAAACCAAGAGGCAAAANTGATGAGACTCAAGAANAANGTAGCCATTATTACAGGCGCAACAGGAGACATTGGCAAGAATACGGCAAAGAAATTTTTACAAGAAGGTGCCAAAGTCATGCTCGCAGGCCGATCAAAAGAGAAGTTATCTAAACTTCAAAATGAACTCAATGTCGATGGTAGAGTTCGTAACCTAGCTGGGGATGTTTGCTCTGAAAATTATGTAAAGACACTAATTGACCAAACTCTAAAGGAGTTTAATAAAGTCGANATTATGTTTGCNAATGCCGGCACCGAAGGAAGAACAGCAGCACTAGAGGAACAAAAAGTAGAAGATTTTTCNAATCTGCTAAGTATTAATGTAATTGGTGTTTGGNTANGCATAAAGCACAGCATTAAGGCTATNAAAANAAACAAGGCGATTCCTCCATNATAGTCACATCATCGGGGGCCNGCGTTTTNGGATNNGCAGGCGGGNNACCTTATATCGCATCCAAACACGCAGTGAACGGTTTAGTGANAGCTGNCGCCNCAGAACTCGCCAACTCCGGAATTCGAATNAATGTTGCAGCTCCGGGCCCAATAGACAACCGAATGATGAATGATCTNGCGATTTCTCTNAACCCAGATGACCCNAGNGCCGNTAGAACGGCATTTGAGCAGAATATTCCGATGCAACGATGGGGTAAAAATGAAGANATTGCNAATTTAGTTGCCTTCCGAGATTCCAAAGAAGCGTCATTCTGTACGGGCAGAATGTTCATGGCAGACGGCGGCATGACTGCCACTATCTGAGTAAAAAAAATC
>PBXX01000089.1 GCA_002727755.1 Gammaproteobacteria bacterium
AAACTATTGCCCGAAGCTTCGATCTATCTAAACTGCCATCTTTGTTTAATATCTCCTCTCCAAAATAATCGCTTATGGATGACAAAGCCGGTTCGCCCTTTTTCACGACTTCTCGGCTAGCTTGATCTGCATCAACTACTGATACTCCGTGATCTGAGAAGTGCTTAGCGGCCGCGCTCTTTCCACTTCCTATACCCCCGGTCAGACCAATTATAGACTTTTGGGCCATTGACGTTCCTATATCAGAGAATTTAGCAAATAGTTAATTTGTTCCCGAAATACCAAAAATGCAAAGGCCCCGACACTAAGGAATGGGCCAAAAGCTATCGGTTCTTTCAGTGATCTATTTACTGAAAAAAAACGAACAAACGCGAATACTAACCCACCAATCGCAGCAATTAGCAAGATAGGGCTTAAAGCAGCAATGCCAAACCACGCGCCAAGCGCGGCCAATAATTTGAAATCTCCATATCCTATCGCTTCCTTATCCGTCGAGAATTTGTAGAGCCAGAAAAGCAACCAGAGCGATAGGTAACCCAGTACAGCGCCGATTATAGCTTCGGCCATCGGCGTAATTTCAAAAAAAATATTAGTTATCAGTCCAGCCCAAACCAATGGAATAGTGATTTGGTCTGGGAGTAACTTGTTGGTTAAGTCGATAAAAGAAAGTGCTATGAGGGACCAGGTTAGTATTAAGAGAGGCCCTAGTTGAGAAGTGTAACCAACTTTATATAGGACGCACAGACCGCTTAGAACAGTTACAAGCTCGATAGCAAAGTAGATCCTAGGAATCGAACCTTTGCACTTCGCGCATTCCCCTTTTAGAAATAGGAAGCTCAACAGTGGAATGTTTTCTAGAAAGGTTATTGGGCTTGAACAAAGATCGCAATGAGACCTGGGAAACGTCAAGCTCTCTTCGCCAACGTTGGTTTGAAACATCAGGACAAGTAATTGTCTATTGGATCTAGCGTTTTCTTCGAGTATCTGAGGAAAGCGATGGACAAATAGACCAAGAAAACTGCCTATAGCTAGTGATAGTAGAGAGAATAAAATAAGGGCTGCCGCTCCGTAATCGAGCATTATCGAAATGCCTCAGATAATGTTTTCCTGGTTCTATTACTTCTATGTTTCAAATTAATCTCGATCTTAGTTCGTAGGGAAAGCTTTTCACTGCTAGTATGCTACGGCAAATTTTTATCTTTGCATAAGTAGACCAATGAGAAAAAATCTTTTCGGTATAACTACCATAGAAATATTGGTGATCGTGGGCATACTGGGGCTTATGCTATCTGTTAGCGCAAAGTCCTACCGTTCTTATCTCGAGGCCATTGATGTTAACAATACGAATAATGATTTCGATAATGTGGTGGAATTTCTCGAGAGAGAATTGCTAGCGATCAAAGCAAGCTTAGACCAGTTTCCTGAAGATAAGGAACATTCAGTTAGCCAAGGGCTTGACTCTGTTCAGGAATGGGTTGATCTGATCAATAGCGAGATTGAACTCAAAACAGATAATGTCATTATCGAATCGATAGACGGAACGATAGGCGGTAAAAATCTAATTGTGAAATTAGGTGTACGCGCTGGCCATTCGTTAGCTCCTCGGAAAAAGGCGATTTGCTGGGAGTTACCATCATCAAAGTGTCTGTGAGGTTGAAATAGAAGGCGTTGAGCAATCAAGAATCTGTCTCTTGGCCTTTGTAGTGTTGAGTTTTCAGTATAAAAAACTTCAAAAAGGTTTCTGAATGTGTGATCTCTTGTTTAAGGCGGTGGTTTGAATTCAAACCGCGCTTTTGCAGATCAGCCTCGTTGTTGATAAATCGGCTTGAAAAAATGTCCTTTAGAGTGTCTGGTTTGTTGACGGCTTGAAATTGGTAGATAAAAGTCGAATACCTGGGAATGCTCTCAGTCTTCATGTCTTCTTTTGAGTGAGTTAAATTAGGAGAGCTTATTCTGGATTTTAAGAGAGCTTGCGAATTAATAGGGCTGGTTTGAGCATCTTCTTTGCGGCTCATCAGCTTGGAATTTGCAAGGTTTTGGTTCAGGCGATAACCATAACCAGTATCGATAAAGCTCAGTGTATTGTCGTCCTAAAATTTATTTTAAAACGTTAACAGATCAGAGACCGACATAAAAACNNGTTCTCTGTGNTGGTNCAANCNAGGATTTAGAGGGGAAGACTCTTTGACTGAAGATAANCNAGATGNCGAAGCTAGNGACTANCCTCAAAGGTGNAGTAAGCCTCTTGAAATAATTGGGNCAGTATTTATGAGGCTGGCTGGNTGGAAGGTTGAGGGAGAAATACCACGGCGNAATAAAGTGATCATAATTGCCGCGCCACATACTACTAACTGGGACTTCGTTTTCCTTTTAGGAGCGGCTTTTCATCTTGGTTTAAGCGTCAAGTGGTTGGGGAAATCAAGCTTATTTGCTTTCCCCTTTGGTTGGATTATGAGGGCTCTTGGAGGAATCTCTGTAGATCGGAGTAAGCCGAATGGGATGGTAGAACAGGTGGCCGACACAATATCTACTACAGACAAAATTAGTTTAGTGATTCCTCCCTCGGGAACACGGAATAAAACGGAGTACTGGAAGTCAGGTTTCTACCATATAGCTAAGACTGCAAAGATTTCCATTGTTTGTGGGTATTTGGATTATGAAAAAAAGAAGGCTGGTCTTGGCCCCAATTTTTTTGTTTCTGAATCAACTTCAGGCGATATGGATAAAATAAGAGCATTTTACAAGAATAAAGTGGGTAAATTTCCCGCTTTGACTAGCAGGATTAGGTTGAAAGAGGAGCAATAGTAAAGTCTACTCAGAAGTCGGTATCGAGAAATTCGGCCTCCCAGCTTGTGCTTCTGACCATCTAGAGGTGACAGTTTTCATGCGAGTGAAAAATCTAACGCCGTCGGGTCCGTGCATGTTTAAGGGGCCGAAAATTGAGTTTTTCCAACCACCAAAAGAGTGGTAAGCCATTGGTACTGGAATAGGAATATTAACGCCGACCATCCCTACCTTTATTTCTTCTTGAAAGACGCGAGCGTTGCCGCCGTCATTCGTAAAAATCGAAGTCCCGTTTCCAAATTGGTGATCATTGATCAAACCTATGGCATCAGCGAGTGAATCAACTCGAACAACAGATAGCACAGGTCCAAAAATCTCATCAAGGTAGATGTCCATAGATGGTTTTACAAAATCGAAGATTGTAGGTCCAATGAAGAAGCCGCTCGAGCTTTTGGCTGCTTCGGCTTCTCGACCATCAAGTACTAATTTGGCACCTTGCTCTACACCTGATTCAATATAGCTCTTAACTTTTCTTTTGTGATCCCCGGTAATCAGAGGGCCCAAATCTGGTTCGTTTTCCGTGGATAAGCCAGGGCCGATTCTTAAAGACTCTGACGCTGTTTTTAAAGACTCCACTATCCGATCCCCTGTTTTGTCGCCAACGCAGACAGCAACAGAAACGGCCATGCATCGCTCTCCAGCAGACCCGAATGCCGAGCCTGTTAGAGCATTAACAACTTCAGAGGTCTCCGCGTCTGGCATGACAACCAGATGGTTTTTTGCTCCTCCGAGGGCTTGGCAACGCTTGCCATTTCGCGAACTTTCGGTATAGATATATTCTGCGATTGGGGTTGAGCCAACAAAACTTACTGCCTGCACGGTTTTGTGTTGCAGTAGTAAATCGACCGCTTGTTTATCCCCGTTGACTACATTGAATACGCCTTCAGGAAGTCCCGCCTCAAGCAATAGTTCTGCAATTTTTAGTGAAGGACTAGGGTCTTTCTCAGATGGTTTAAGCACGAAAGTATTCCCGCAAGCTAAAGCGATTGGAAACATCCACATGGGAACCATAACGGGAAAGTTGAAGGGAGTGATCCCGACGCAGACACCTAAAGGTTGCATCAGAGAAAACGAATCTACTTCACGGCCAACATTGAGAGAAAATTCTCCCTTTTGGGCGTGTGGTATACCGCAGGCAAACTCTACTACTTCAAGCCCGCGCGTAATTTCACCTTGAGCGTCTGACAGAACCTTTCCATGTTGAGTGGTGATACTTTGAGCTAAGTCATCTCTATGACTTTCAATAAGGTCTCGGAATCTAAACAAAACTCTGGCTCTTACGACGGGAGGGGTTTTAGACCAGCTTTGGAAAGCTTCGGCAGCGGCGGAAACAGCACTTTCAACTTCGGATTCAGCGCCCAGCTCGACTTCAGCGATTTGCTTTCCGCTTGCCGGATTGTAGACGGGTGCTGAGCGATTTTTTTCGTTTATTACTATTTCATTATTTATATAGTGACCGATGCGCTCCATTGTCCACCTCTTGGGCCTGCCTTCTTTGCCTCATATTAGTGAATATTCAGGCTAATTGCGTTAAAGGGTTTCTTGAATTAAATCAGACAGAATGATCCTAAAAAAGTTAGATTGCTATAAGATCAAGGCTTTTTCGGGTTTTCGTATCCTTCCGCCGTCCTTTGAATAAGGATCACTGTAGTAACCTAGAGCGTACTCTCCTTGAGTATAACCGAGCAGGTCTTGCAAGGTGTTGTCAAAATCTTTTGCGATATCCGGTGGGCACGACAAATACTGGTTTTCCTCTTGCCGAAGCCAACCTAAACAATAAGTTAAATTCACTCCGATTCGAGATTCACTTGAATGATTTGCACTCCCGCCGTGAAGAACGGATCCGTTATATATAAAAACAGAACCGGCCGGCATTTCGGCGTATGCAACCTGTTTTTCTGTAGCTCTTTGGTCCGAATTCCATTTATGGCTGCCTGGTACACATCTTGTCGCACCATTTTCTTTCGAAAAATCGGTAATAGCCCAGATTGTATTAAATTGGGGTTCAATCGATGAGGGTAAATATGAGCCCCATGCCAACCTGTCTCGGTGTAAAACCTGTTCCTCGCCGCCAGGATTTATCTTAATTGCCTGAGTGAGATGGAGGAGTATTTTTCGTGTGAAAGGGCTCAGATACTTGTGAGCGGCAGCAAGAATCAGGTCGTTAGTTGCCAGTGAACGACAGGTTGCGGATCGGCTAATTAGAGCTCCGGTTCTTTGAGTGTTATAGCCTGAAAATTGGTCTTTACC
>PBXX01000005.1 GCA_002727755.1 Gammaproteobacteria bacterium
AGTCCTAAGACAGTGATTATTAGACAAAGAAAAAATAACCGAATCATCTCAAGTCTTGTAGTCTAGATGCCAGTTCATTCATTAACTTGAGAGACTCTTCGAGCTGGGGAGCTGTTGGATCAATATTTATAGCGGCGAGGTCATCTATTTCAACCATGACTGATTTCCCCAATCCTGAGTGCTCAGCAGCTAGCAAGACTAGCAACTCCTTTGCTTTCAATAAACTCTGCACATACACGGTCTCNTTTTGAGAAATTAGNCCTAGCTGAGCTTGCTCAAAAAGGAGATNTAATCTCTGCTTAGCAAGCATCCTTTCATCAGTCATCAATATCAAATCTGACGCGTCGTCCCACTCTCTCCAAATAAAAATATTTGATAGTATATTNGTTATCGGGTAAAGCCCCATATCAGGATTTTCGGTCTCAGCTAATTCTTTGGCTACTTCGCTAGTTCGATTACTAGTGACTTTCAATCCTCGTACTTCAATTTCTTCCACTAACGCTCTCATTGACTCAATTCGAATAAAAATCCCCTCTTCATCAATTTGNTTGATAGCNCGAAGATTCGCNAGTAATTTCGATAAAGATTCTCTCAAGGGNATTACGTCCTGNTAGCCGGAGGCTAAAATGGNNGAGTCTACATCCTCAATTAGTGNGATACTGGAGTTGATATCCTTTTCCAAGGNCAGCTTGCGCTTGGCCACGCTCAAGAGAAACTNTGATTCTCGAATATGCCAATATGACTCTGACTCAGACGGTGCAGTTAATACTCTAGCTTTCAATTGTTCAATCTCAGAATTCATCATCCTTATAGTTTCAGTCAAAGATTGGTCTGGGACTCCANCACCAGAATATTCATCTACCTGAGTGGCCAANGCTTGGAGTTGAGATTTTTGGTCAGAGGCAGTGTTGCTTAGCGCACCATACTGAGAGTTCAGTATCGCAAACTCNTGCCGGAGTTCGTAGAGCTGAAATCCCAGATAACAGGTGGTTATCAGTATAGGGACTAGCAATACCGTCACAAAAAAAAGCCTGCGTCGGGCATTCTTTTGATTTCTAGGTCGACTGTTACCTTTAGCGCCAGCCCGAGAGATTTCCTCTAAAATTTTGGGTGTGTCTGAATTGTCTACCACTCAAAACCCTCTTTATAGCCAGTACACTAGCATCTTAAATCAACTTACTCTTTACTTACCATCTCTTTTATNGACNTCTGANGCAACTTCGCANATTGCCNAAACCATAGACTCNGTATCAGCTCCGTGGGCAAGTTTCACTTGCTCAAACCCNAACTCCGCTGCCAGCCGACCGACGCGAGCAGAAGGTACTACCATAGGCATGTGAAAAAACTTTGAGAATGTATTCCTGCTTCCTAGAAACAGTCTATTCAGTATATTTAGGGAATCGCCGCTAGTAATGGTGAGGACATTAACATGGTTTTCGTTTATTACTTCCATTAGTTCTTGACAACTCTTCTTCGTAGAATTCCGCTCATAGACTTCAAAATAGTCTACCTCGGCTCCACGGGCTTTAAGACTATCAGCCAGAAATTCACGCCCCTCTGTACCTCTAAAAATTGCAACTCTTTTCCCCTCAACATTAATTAAACTAGGCAATGCCACTAAGTCCTCACTCACTGAACCATTCTCAGGATGGATAACTTCGCAACTAAAAAAATCGGATGCCATTTTTGCTGTACCGGGGCCAATAGCAATTACCTCACTATCGATTGGTAGCTTGTGCCAATTTTCCTCAATTATTGCTGCTCCATACTGAACAGCATTTTTGCTAACAAAAATTAAAATGTCATAATCATCAAGTCTTTTGATTGCATATTTCAGCAAGTTTACTCGAGATTCCTCTGTAATTGTGTCTATTTCCAACAGCGGAAAATTTACGGTGTGTCCACCGAAATTTCTTACTGCTAATGCTAAGTTTTCTGATAACTGCTCGGGGCGGGTAATTAGTACTCTCATACCGTTTAATATTTCAGAGTTTGTCATATCCTTTACTCACTCTTCTCGGAGCTCATCTAGAATATTACCCGCACCTTTGTTAAGTAGATCGTCGGCAACTCGCAGCCCAAGTTCGCGAGCAGAATCACAGTCATCTACATGCTCGCTTCTAACTATATGAGTGCCATCCACTCTGCCGACTAAGGCGCGCAATCTAATTTCATTTTTGTACAACTCAGCATAGCTCGCAATTGGCACTTGGCAACTTCCTTGCAGTCTATGATTTACCGCGCGCTCTGCTAGAACGCAAGAAGCAGTTTCAGCATCATGGATAGTGCTTATAATTTTTTGCGTCTCTTTATCATCTACACGTGACTCTATCCCGACTGCACCTTGACCCGCCGCCGGCAAACATTCTTGAGGTCCTAGACGACTGCTAATTCTGCTGCTTTGATCTAATCTGATTAAGCCCGCACTAGCGAGAACTATGGCGTCATAATTACCTTCGTCCAACTTGTGTAAACGTGTGCCAACATTCCCTCTAAGATCAGTGATATGGAGATCTGGGCGAATATACTTTAACTGGCATTGCCTTCGTAAGCTCGATGTACCAATTGTCGCGCCTTTTGGCATGCCCTCCAGATTGCTAAATTTATTTGAAACTAAGGCGTCAGTGGGATCTTCGCGTTTGCAGATTCCTGCAAGTTGCAATCCTTCCGGAAACTCCATTGGAACATCCTTCATAGAATGAACTGCCACATCTGCCGTATCTTGCAATAAGGCCATTTCAAGTTCTTTGACAAATAAACCTTTCCCGCCAATTTTTGCTAGCGGACTATCGAGAATCTTGTCGCCTTGAGTGCTCATAGGCACAAGCTCAACCTTTAAGTCCTTATGAATTTTTTCCAAAGACTGGCGTACAAAGTTTGCTTGCCAAAGGGCCAATGGGCTCTTTCTAGTGGCTATTCTCAGTTTTCTGCTCATAACTTTGACATTTTTTGCGAGTTTGAAGAGCCTCTTGTTCGACTTAGTTTCATTTTAGCGTCTCTTTCTCTCTTATTCCTTAACTTTCACAGAGTAATTATCAGGTTATTTGATACTAACTATCCTGCTATACTCGTAATTATATTCAAAGAGAAGATTGTCAATATGTCTGTTAAAAAATCCCTCAAGAACAAAAAACTTTGGGGTGGCAGGTTCGAGGAAGCCACATCGCCATTTGTTGAGCGATTCACCTCTTCGGTTTCATTTGATAACAGCCTCTATCAATATGATATTGACGGGTCTATTGCGCACGCGAAAATGCTTGAAAAAGTCGGCACACTAACAAAGAAGGAAGTGACAGACATCATAGGCGGGCTTGAGGAAATTCGTGAAGAAATAAGCAATCAAAATTTTGATTGGTCTACCGAGCTTGAAGATGTCCACATGAATATCGAATCTGCTCTAACAAAAAAAATAGGTGAGGCCGGCAAAAAGCTTCATACGGGAAGGTCGAGAAATGATCAAATAGCAACGGACCTTAGATTATATGCAAGAAGCCAAATAGATGAGATTTGCAAATTAATCACCGATTTTCAAAGAGCGATAGTAAATTTGGCTGAAAAAGAAGCTAACACTATTTTGCCAGGATTTACGCATCTCCAAACAGCTCANCCTGTAACATTTGGCCATCATATGATGGCTTGGTTTGAAATGCTGAGTAGAGACTTTGATCGCTTTCAAGATTGTAGGAAGAGAGTCAATCAATCTCCACTGGGGAGTGCAGCTCTAGCGGGNACAACTTTCCCCATAGACAGAAANTATACTTCAGAGATGCTGGGTTTTGATTCCCCATGTGCTAACTCTCTAGATGCAGTCAGTGATAGAGACTTTGTTATTGAGTTCGCTTCAACTGCAACCTTATTAATGACCCACCTGTCGAGGTTTTCAGAAGAAATAGTCTTGTGGACTTCCGCTCACTTTGATTTTATTGATCTCCCCGATAGCTTTTGTACTGGTTCNTCAATCATGCCTCAAAAGAAAAATCCTGATGTGCCTGAACTCATTCGNGGGAAATTCGGTCGAGTNGCAGGAGCCCACACTGCTCTTATAAGCATAATGAAATCNCAACCNCTTGCATACAATAAGGANAATCAAGAAGACAAAGANCCTCTTTTTGANATAGTANATACTATCAAAGACTGNTTATATGCTTATGCGCAGATGGTACCAGCTATCANATGTAANANGGANAATATGGAAAAAGCGGCTTCAAAAGGATTTGCTACAGCTACTGACCTAGCTGATTACTTGGTCAAGAAAGGAGCTACTTTNCGGGANGCNCATGAAATTGTCGGCAATGTAGTNTCCTATGCAATAAGAGAGAANCTNCTCTTNACAGAAATTCCATTTAGTAAGTTAGTTGAGTTTNCTTCCATAATTANAGAGGANGTTTCCACANTTCTTACTTTGGAAGGATCNGTTNNCGCTCGAAACCATTTTGGNGGAACCTCGCCCGAGCAGGTTTTAANGGCAGTGACTAATGCGAAAATTATGCTTGATCAACGTTAACCAATCTGCCTCATCGGTTTGGAGGCGCTCGTAACTCGATATTGTATTCCACTACGGAATTATCGCGCAGCGTCTTAACTTCAACTACATCTCCCGCTCTATGTTGTTCCATAACATTGGCATANTCATCTTCATTAGCNATAGCTTGTCCATCAATCTCAAAAATCACGTCCCCNAGCCTTATCCGCCCTCTTTGGACTCGCTGCAANCCACGCATACCAAGCTTCTCTGGGTCAGTACCTTGAACAACATCTAAGACAATCACCCCTTCAATATCCCAGAGACTCCTGTAGTAGTCAGGCTGAGGAACCTGAATAATTCCAAGNATCGGAGTCTGTACTCGTCCATAAGTTATTAATTCTGGAACTATTCGTTGAACGGTATTAACGGGTATAGCAAAGCCTATACCTGAGCTACCCCCACTAGGACTATAAATCGCGGTATTTACCCCCACTAACTGTCCAAGAGAATTCAGTAGTGGCCCTCCAGAGTTGCCAGGGTTAATTGCAGCATCGGTCTGAATTACATCTCTTATTTTTCGACGGCTCACTGAATCGATCTCTCTTCCAAGAGCACTGACAACTCCTACCGTCATTGTCGTATCCAAACCGAACGGATTACCGATAGCAATTACCTTCCTACCCACCTCAAGCAAGGAAGAATCTCCAAGAGAAATTGGGCTGAGCTTATTCCCCTCTACATCAATCTTTAAAACTGCCAAGTCTTTATCGGGGTCGGACCCAATGGGGATAGCTTCATAACTCGAGCCGTTCTGCAACGTTACTGTGACAACACTTGCCTGTTGAACTACATGAAAGTTCGTTACTACATAGCCTTCTTCATTCCAGATAAAACCAGTACCAGTTCCTTGGGGGACCTCCTGTGGATTCAACGAATAAAACGATCTGACTAACCTAGAGTTGGTAATGTGAACTACCGATGGACTAGCGAGTTTAAAGACCTCGATGTTATTTTCTTCGTCGTTGGTCTTAAACTCACTATAAATTTGAGTCTGAGCTATGGTCAAAGTTGGAAAAGAGATTATTGTCAATGTGAGTAGCAGTTTTTCAATTAACTTCATGTCCACAAACCTCTTAATGTTGTCATATTATCAACGAATCTTTTTTGTAATTGGGTCCATTTTAATAGGTTTCAAGACCGATACCCGGTCTTAAAACTGAATGCCTTCATCAAAATCCTCTCGCGCAAGTTAATCCCGTTTAGCAGAGATCCAACTTTTTCTGCATTTCATACCATTCTCCTTCTTTATCCATAAGTAAAGATTTCAACCGACCTTGTCGTTCAAGTGTATCTACTAAATGACTTTTTTGATTTGACCCATAAATATTTTCATTGGATAACTCTTCCTCTGTCAACTTTAATTCCGTAAGTATCTTTTCAATTTCCGCCTCCAATAACTTTACTTGTCTTTTTAGAGGTGCCAATTTTTGCCGCTCTGCCGCGGCTTTTTTGCGAACTTCCTTTTTGTCGTCTTGGACAAATTGATTCCGACTTTTTTTAAAGACGCTTCCTCTTTCACTTTGACCGACTTCACCTAACCAAGCTTCATAATCGTAAATAGACCCCGAATATTCTTTGAATTTACCATTGTTGATTGCATAAAATTCGTCGACAGTATTAGCCAATAGATGACGGTCATGAGAAATTACTACCATTGCCCCCTCATATTCTTGAAGAGCTAGTTCTAAAGCGTGGCACATGTCCAGATCAAGGTGATTAGTTGGCTCATCTAGAAGTAACAAATTTGGCTCAGCGCACACTATCTTTGCCAAGGCAACTCTAGCTTTTTCGCCACCAGAGAAATTTTTAATGGCTTCATCAGCCCTAGACCCGTGAAAATCAAAACCACCGAGAAAATCACGAATCTGCTGCTCTGTTTTAGGATTTGGGGGCCCGTCTGATTCTCCGACTGCAGAAATTAACTCGAGCGGCGAAGCTTCAAGATTCAGGGCATCTACCTGATGCTGCGCATAATATCCAATTTTAATATGCTTCGACTTTTTTACTACTCCAGATAAAGCTTTTAACTGACCTGCCAAAACCTTTATTAAAGTAGATTTACCGCTTCCATTAAAACCGAGCAAGCCAATCCTAGACTCACATCTCACCATAAGATTAATATGGGACGCTAGAGGGGAACCAAAACCAATCGATAGATCATCTATTTCTAAAAGAAAATTAGGCTTAATTTTTGGCTCTAGAAATTTAAATTCAAAAGGCGAATCAACATGCGCTGGCGAGATGTCTTGCATCCTTTTCAATTCCCTAAGCCGTGATTGTGCCTGATTTGCTTTGGACGCCTTGGCACGAAAGCGGCGAACAAATTCCTCTATTTTCTTTTTCCTTGCCTCCTGCTTTCTTGATAAAGAAGCTTCAAGAGCTAACCTCTCAGCATGCTGTCGTTCAAATGCGCTGTAATTGCCCACATACATTCTGAGATGGCATCCCTCAAAGCTGATTACGTGATCAATAACCTTATCTAAAAATGCACGATCGTGCGAAACCAAAAGCAAAGTCCCTTTGTATTTAAGTAACCACTGCTCCAACCAAATTGTAGCTTCAAGATCTAAATGATTTGTTGGCTCATCCAACATTAATAAATCAGATGGACATAGGAGGGCAGCTGCTAAATTAAGCTTCACGCGCCAACCACCTGAAAAATCAGTCACAGGCTTTTCATAATCTTCGATAGAAAACCCAAGCCCATTTAAAACCTGTTGGGCTGAGTTAGTTACTTTGTAACCTTCTATTTCGTCTAACTTAGAGACCACAGTCGTCAGCGCATCATTATCGCAAAGCTCTTCAGCAATAAGCTTTTGTCTCTCCAAAGCNCGAAATTCAACATGCGCATCAATAACAAAATCAATCGCGGCCCGCTCAACTCCAGGAGTTTCTTGCGCCATCAAAGAAAGACGTAAGTTAGAGCTCTTTGTAATTTCACCCGCTTCCAGATACGTTTCATCCGAGATAGTTTGAAATAGAGTGGTTTTGCCACAACCATTACGCCCTATAATTCCGATACGGTGACCCTCTGATATCAAAATATTTGCGTCATCTAAAAGTTTTTTATTGCCCTTAGATATACTTACATTATTAAAGGAAATCATAGCTTAATAATAACTACTGAAGGAGCGGGATTGCTACTCTCTGATTGATTTAGATAGACCGAATTCGTACTATTGCCAAACTAATGATTTTTTGAACGAAATAGCATGACTCATGAAACAAATTCTAATTATCGATGATGACGAAAAACTAGGCCAATTATTAACTCAATATCTTGAGCGATATGATATGAAAGCCCATGTCGCAACGACTCCATCAAAAGGATTCGAACTCATTAAGAAAATAAAACCCGACTTGCTGATTCTTGATGTGATGCTTCCGGAGAAAGATGGATTCGAGATCTGCAGGGAAATTCGCGCAAAATCATCGATATATGGTCAGCTACCTATCCTTATGCTAACAGCTCACGCAGAGGTTACAGACCGAATAGTCGGGCTAGAACTTGGAGCAGATGACTATTTGCCAAAGCCTTTCGAACCCAGAGAACTAGTTGCTCGTATCCACAACATTTTGAGGAGAAGCAGCGATGACCATAGTTTGAAAGAGATTAAGCCCATAAATGGTTTGGAGGTTGATGTTTCACGTCGGGAAGTAAAGTTAGATGGAGAAGTACTAGATCTGACTACAATGGAGTATGAGCTTTTAATCCTTTTCATGCAATTTCCAAATAAGACATTTACTCGAGATGAACTCATGAATCGATTAAGAGGTATAGATGCTGAGTTATTTTCTCGTGCGGTCGACACTTTAGTAAGTCGTCTTCGTCATAAACTAAACGATACTTCAAAAACACCTAGGTTCATCAAAACCGTATGGGGCCGCGGTTACACTTTCGTCGGACAATTGTTATGACCCCCGTAGTTCAATATATCCGTAAATCTCTTTTTTTTAGACTACTCGCAATATTCGGAATAACAGTAGTTTTATTCTTGATAATTATTTTGATTTCGCTACAGAGCATTGGCAATGATAGCGACACAATTGAGACTATTCCGGACTACTTCACTCGACATGTTGAATCAATAATAGAGGATATCGGCACGCCGCCAAACCTCTCTAACGCTATGCGACTTGCAAGTGAACTTAGCTGGACCATAAATATAAGAAATCCCATTATGGAGTGGAGTTCAGATGCTCAAAATCGATTAGACGTTGACTCCTCTCAATACCAAGAGTCGCTCACTTCAGATGCCGAAATGAGGGCTATTAATGGCGAGGACATTATCCGAGTTAATCGGGATGGCTATGATTTTTATATGTATCGAAGTGCCCAAGAAGAAGGACTTTTTAACTATTTTGTGCTTTATACAGCGCTCGCACTTGCAGCCTTAATTCTTTTTCTTAACTACTTCATGGTAAACAAAATGTTAAATCCCGTCCGTCTTCTCAAACAAGGCGCAGAAAGAATCAGACAGGGAGATTTGAGCTACCGAGTTAAAAGTAATTTACAAGATGAACTTGGAGAATTAACCGAAAGCATAAACCATATGGCAGATTCACTTCAATCAATGCTCGAAGCAAAAAGGCAGTTACTGATGGCGATAAGTCATGAACTTAGGACTCCAATAACAAAAGCGAAATTACGAATGGAGTTCATGCCTGAAAGCGACGAAAAAGATCAACTGAAAGAAGATATCAACGAAATAGATCTCTTAATCTCTGATCTTCTTGAGGCGGAAAGACTCAATAACGATCACTCTGCATTGGTTTCAGAGCGTGTGCTATTGGCGAACTTTATTCGTTCGATCGCAGAATCATTCAAATCTAACAATGGTGAAATCGAGATCGAAATTCCTGTCAATGACCTCGAGTTCGAGATAGATAAATTGCGAATCAGACTTCTAATCACAAATTTGCTAAATAACGCGGTACGACATGGAAAAGGTAATCTTATAAATGTAAGAGTGAGTTTTTCTGGCGATCGAGGAATCATTGAAGTAAAGGACAATGGAGAGGGCATCTCGGAAGAACATATAACTCAGATAACTGAACCCTTCTACCGGGCAGATAGCGCAAGACAGCGAAATACAGGAGGATTTGGGTTAGGGTTGTACCTATGCCGTTTGATTGCACAAGCTCATGGAGGCGAGATGATAATTGTCAGTCAGGAGGGGCAAGGGACCCAAATAACGGTCAATCTGCCCCGCAAACTCTAAGCTTGCTCAAGCATAATTGGTCATTTTCAACTAAATGTACGCCGACGGGATCGAAAATAATATCGGCCTAAAAAGAATAGAGTCAATAAAATTGGTACTAGAGCAGTGTTAACAGCCTTTAAGTTNCTACCCAACTGTTCAATGTCTTCAGTCAATTGAAATCTGACCTCTCTTAAGCGCCTTCTAGTCTCGATTAATTCTCCATTAAAGCGATCAATTTCTGTTTGTATTTCAGGAGTAATCTCTCCAATAGGATTTCCCTCTTCGTCGGTGTTTAACTCAGCCAATGCAGATTCCGTTTCTGCTACCCTTGCCGATAGTTCACTTTCCTCTTGACGCAATCGATCATCTGCCTCTCGCTGGAGAGTAAGCACTTTCGTAAATGGTCTTGAGTAACGCCCTCGGCTCCTAATACTCGAAAGGTCCGCGCCACCACTCAAATTATCCATAGCATTGATTACCAAATCACCATTATTCGCAAAAGGTTGGGGAATGCGCTGTCCAAAAAATTGAGTAACTTGTACCCATAACCTATCTGTGAGTAAATCTGAGTCTGCAAAAACTACNATATTGGTTGGTTCTAATGAGGNACTTAAGTGGGCTATCTCACTTTCCTCATTGACGACATCAACTTCGCTAGAAGTCTCCTCCGCTACTGAAACTTCCTCATCNGCATCATCAGAGTTACTTTCTTCCTCAGTTACTGGAATAGNCGGTTGTCCNTCTGGGAAAGCCGTTTCTNTCAACCCACTTAATCTNGCTGCAATTACAAAGCTTCTATNTTCGGACTCAAATTCATCAAAGAGAACATTTGGATCTGTAACACTTTCAACAAAGGATCTATCCATAAGCATCGCATCTGAGGAAGAAGTTATTAGGGGCTCAAAACTTAANCCTCCCTCNTTAGATTGGCTTATAGCACCCGCAGAAGACAGATTAATCGTCTCCAAACGATTAGTAATAATATCACCTTGAGTCAAAAAATTTCCCTGAACGCCTAACATACCCAAATGTGGCACCGCTCTTTGTCCCTGACCCATCATAACGCGAAGAGCCAGCTCATTATCCGTAAGAACCTTACTATTATCAAACTCAAGGCCCCAAGCATCTAGCAACCCTGGCAATTCAGAACTCATCCCCGCTGGAATTAAGTTCCCTTGTGGCGAGCGACCTACCATTGAGTCTGCGTTTGGATCTAAAAACAGTAGCGCATCACCCCCACGAAGAATATGTTGATCAATCGCATATAAAAACCGATCTGACAATCCCTGTGGATGAACTATCATTAAGATATCAACATCCTCCTCAATGGAATCACTGGATACGTCTATCCTTCGCACGTCATAGAGTTGACGTACTAAGTCCATAATCATCCACTGCTGTGTCCCTTGTCCAGTCATTGGATCAAAACCACCGTCAATGTCCAATTGTGTAACAAGACCAATTACTGTTCTCTCGGGATTGCTCACCTGAGTGATGATTTTCATAAACTCATATTCTANAAATTCTTCTTGATCGGGTCGGATTAACGGCATAGTCTCTGTCGCTCGAAGCGGGCCAGGCACATCTGCGCNTCCCNTCGCTGCAACTAAACCGAAATAAACTCCCTCACCNCCCTGAGTCACGGGAACGGCCCTAACTCCATACTGAGTAGCTAAATCTTCTTCTTCAGAAAAGGGTTCTGGATCGATTACCCTTAANCTGAGGTTCCCCTCACTAGCGATTACTATTTCTCTCAGTAACTCTTGCACCCGGTTACCATAAGTACGAAGCTGAGGAACGTCTTCCGTAGCAGAATCAGAGTAAAAAAACATAAGCTCTATGGGTTCGTTCAAGCTGGAAAGAATACTAAGAGTACCCTCTGACANGGAATAAAGCCTGTCTTCCGTTAAATCAATTCTTAAACTTGGTATAAGNCTTATNACTAAGACCCCNAAAAGTAACGTAANAGCAATNGCNGTCAAACCAANAGGTGAAAAAAGTAATTTTTTCTTCATCTANTTNAACTCCTAATTAGCTTTTTTCATTTCGATTACTATGGCACTCGAAAGAAGCCAAGACATAATAAATAGNATGAAATANAAAATATCACGAACGTCCAACACTCCTTTCGAAATTGAATCAAAGTGACTTAGAAATCCTAGNGCCGAAAANGCGTCAATAATTAACTGAGGAATCCATTCTGGGAATGAATTAAGGAGAATCGGGGAACCCATTATGACAAACAGAAAGCAAATTGAGACAGTCAGAATAAAAGCGATTACCGAATTTTTAGTACAAGCTGACATACATGACCCTATCGCTAGAAACCCGCCTGCCATTAACCAACTGCCAAGATAAGCGGCGATGATCACACCATTGTCTGGATCTCCTAAGTAATTAACCGTTAGCCAAATTGGAAAAGTAAGAATCAAGGCAATGCCAGTTAGAACCCACGCTGCCAGAAATTTTCCGAACACGGCCTCACTTAGCTTGACAGGTAAAGTCAGCAACAACTCAATAGTTCCAGTTTTTCTCTCGTCTGCCCAAAGTGTCATTGCAATAGCAGGGACCATAAAAAGGTAAAGCCAAGGGTGGAAACTAAAAAAAGGTAAGAGATCTGCTTGTCCTCGCAGATAGAATCCTCCGAGATCAAAAGTAAAAATCCCATTTATAATCAGAAATATAACTACAAAAATATAGGCCAGAGGCGTAGCAAAATAACTAGATAGCTCCCTTCTGAAAATTATCCCCAGATTTTTCATTCAATCCCCTCCCGTGCTTTTTGTGTCACTGACCGGAAAACATCCTCGAGCTGCCCTCTTTTGACATACAACTCGGATATAGGCCACTTCTTCTGTTGCGCTATCTCGGAGATTTCCGCAAATATTGACTGCCCGTTTTTCGATGTAATTGTGTAGTTGTTTCCTGAGTCATTTTGCAAATTTATATTCGCAAGAGCGCTTAAATCTTTAGGTAAATCATATTCTGCAGAAAGTTGAACATTGACAGCGTTATGGTATTGCGACTTAGACTCTAGTTCCTCAGGAGTGCCGTCAGCAACGATTTTCCCAGCATCTATGATTATTGCTCTGCTACAGACAGCTGAAACTTCTTCTAAAATGTGAGTCGAAATTATAACTATTTTATCTTTGGCCAAGCTCTTAATTAATTCTCGCACGTGATGCTTCTGATTTGGATCAAGGCCATCAGTAGGTTCATCTAGGATTAGAACCTTTGGGTCATGAAGAATGGCTTGAGCCAGCCCTACCCTCCTTTTAAATCCTTTCGATAAAGTTTCTATGGATTGCATGCAAACTTTCTGGAGCTCAACTTCTCTAATCACGTGTTGAACACGATCGATACACTCTTGACCCTGAAAACCGCGAATCTCTGCGATAAATTTCAAGAATTCAAGTGGAGTCATATCTCCATAACAAGGAGCCCCTTCAGGGAGATATCCAATAAGCGCTTTCGCATCTATAGGATTAATGCTCACATCATTCCCATCAATTAATATGGAACCGGAAGAAGGCGAAAGAAACCCGGTGATAACTTTCATTGTGGTTGATTTACCAGCTCCATTAGGGCCCAGAAAACCGAGAACCTCACCTTCTCCTACGCTAAAACTCAAGTCATTAACAGCAATAAACTGATCAAATTTCTTTGTTAAATTTTTTATCTCTACCATCGGTTTTTGAACTCCTTAGAGGTCAAGGNTNTATNGGTTAGACCANAACCGCAACACCCTTTAAAACAGAAAATTTTNNAGCNAATTTCGAGCNCNGAAATATATGCGCAGTTNNANNAATTTTCAAGNCATNCGTNACAAGTCATTNTTNNAGCTNCTGAAATTTTTCTAATTGANTGAAATTGTGACTTTTTTGNGGTTAGNTTTATTTGAGATGNAGCTGTATAATCAGTAGTTNCTGNNNGTTCNTACNCNCGGANNTATCCTATGGGAAATNTACTACGAATAACTATCGTTGTCTGNCTGGCGCTNAGTAACGTCCATTGCGGTCAAAAAGGGGGTTTAACCAGNCCCTCTCANGCCAGTATTACCNCATCATTCAGTCATTGANCNTCTGTTTATCATCCAANTAATTGGAGACTTCNCGNNATANATGGAACACTTCTCTTACAAAGATAACANCCTGCTGGTNGAGGANGCGTCAATNGCATCGNTNGNAGAAANGTANGGTACNCCATGCTTTATCTACTCAAAAGCAGCTCTTGAGCAAAANTATCAGGCNTATGAGAAAGCTTTTGAGGNCCACTCTCACNTAATTTGCTATGCGGTAAAAGCAAATTCTAATTTAGCCGTGCTGAATGTTCTANCAAAATTAGGTNCAGGGTTTGANATCGTATCAGGCGGCGAATTAGATAGAGTAATTGCCGCAGGAGGTGACCCAAAAAAAGTTACTTTTTCAGGACTCGGGAAGACCACTCAGGAAATTTACAAAGCCTTAGATGCAGGTATCCATTGTTTCAATATTGAGTCAGAGGCAGAACTGTTGCGCATCAATGAAATTGCCGTCAATAATTCCCAAGTTGCGCCAATTTCTATAAGAGTGAATCCAGATGTCAATGCTGAAACCCATCCGTATATCTCTACNGGNCTTAAAGAAAATAAATTCGGNNTATCGATGGNGAAAGCNATTCAGCTTTATTTACATGCTACAGAAATGAAAGGAATTTGCATAAAGGGTCTTGATTTTCATATNGGTTCTCAACTNACAAGCATCANACCCATCTTAGACGCTTTAGACAGAATATTGACTTTAAACGAACAGCTCATATCAAGAGATGTCATTATTGAACATATCAATATTGGTGGAGGTTTAGGAGTAACTTATGAAGATGAAATGCCCCCAACTCCAAANGANCTTATTTTAGCAGTNAAAGAGAANCTNCANNGTNTTGATCTNAAAATAGTGGTCGAACCTGGCCGCTCNATAGCTGCCAATGCCGGCATACTNGTAACAAAAGTTGAATATNTAAAAAATCATGAAGAAAANAATTTTGCNATAATTGATGGNGCTATGAACGATTTGATNCGACCNGCTTTGTANGGAGCTTGGCAAAAAATTGTNCCCNTACAAAAAGNTCNCAGGNAATGAAANTACANCATATGATATTGTNGGNCCAATTTGTGANTCTGCCGATGCACTCGGNAAAAATCGATCACTAAATATAAATGCAGGAGACTTGCTTGCAATTAAATCCGCGGGCGCATACGGATTTGTCATGAGCTCAAATTATAACACACGGCCCCGTGCCCCAGAAATTATGATTAGCGGATCTGAGGTTCATCTTATCCGCGAGAGAGAAACTGTGTCCGATCTTTTCCAAAATGAGTATTTACTGCCGGACTAATATAAAAGACTTTCATGAAGATTCCTTTTACAAAAATGCACGGCCTTGGAAATGACTTTATGGTCGTCGACTGCACTGAGCGAGATTTACAACTTAGACCTAAGCTCATTAGAAAACTCTCGGATAGAAATTTTGGCGTCGGATTCGACCAATTACTGCTGGTCGAGAAAGCATCAACAAGTGAGGTAGATTTCCACTATAGAATCTTTAATACAGATGGAACAGAAGTTGAACACTGCGGCAACGGAGCTCGCTGCTTCGCAACATTCGTTCGCGATAAAGGATTATCAAGTAAGAATTTGATAAATGTGTCAACAATTAATCGTAATTTAAAGTTGACTTTTCATGATGATGGAGAAATCTCAGTAGATATGGGACACCCAGAGTTTGATCCATCAAAAATCCCATTCTTATGTGACTCAAGACTGAATATTTATGAAAGATTCATCAAAATTTCAGGTGTAAAAACAACGATTTCTTTTTCTGTATTATCTATGGGAAACCCTCATGCGGTAGTATGTGTTGAAGACGTAGCGAATACTGCCGTAAAAGATATTGGAAAAGCTCTCGGTAGTCACCCAGATTTTACTGAGGGGGTCAACGTTGGATTTATGGAAATACTTTCAAGGGATACGATCCAACTTCGCGTTTTTGAAAGGGGTACGGGTGAAACTCTTGCGTGCGGAAGCGGAGCATGTGCAGCAGTCGTGGCGGGAAGACTCCTTGAAAAACTTAATTCGAAGGTCATCGTCAATCTACCCGGCGGACAATTAACTGTATGCTGGGATTTGAGTAGCTCAGTAATAATGAAAGGACCAACCCAAACAGTTTATGAAGGAACAATAGAAATATGAATGAAGAATTTTCAGTGGCCGAAGACTTATCAAGCAATGTAACCGTGGATGTTANAGANGNGCAAGTCGTCAAACATCTTCAGGNNAATCCAGAATTCTTTCTAAATCATCCTGAGTTACTNTCAAATATGANGTTACCNCACGACAGTGGTGANGCAATCTCTTTGGTAGAAAAGCAAGTTAATATACTNCGAGAACAGGGANTTAAAGCAACAGAGAANTTGAANGATTTAACCGACAATGCAAGAGCTAANGATGAGATTTTTGATATNACTAGGAGTCTTATCTTAGNTTTACTTGAATGCAATACAATCGAAAAGGTTATTACTTCNGTACAANAGCAATTTGTCCGCTTGAGGAATGTAGATGCCTGTGANCTTATTTTACTGANTNACTCNATGCTAAGTTTGTCGACTGCCATTCGTANNGAAGATTCAAAANTCATAAAGGATAAATTTAGTGATGTTTTCAGACTGGGNAAACCCTTCTGTGCGCANCTGCAAGAAGAACAAATTTTNTATCTTTTCCCTTTGTCAGAAGANANTATAAGNTCAACAGCTTTATGNCCNGTAAGTAGTAATGGTGANACNCTTGCTTTACTTGCCCTTGGAAATAAAACTGCAAATTATTTTAACGTGCATCTAGACACNCTGTTTCTTGATTTCATCTGTGAGGTGCTAGACTCAGTAATCCGAAGGTTAGGCGTCTCTGACACAAATCACCAGACCTAGCATGCACACTAACTTCGAATTGGCGAAGTAGAATTAATTATGTCCGAAAAAAGTGAGTCGAGAACAAATAAACTCGTCACAATAATCTGTCGAAGCATAGGGCGTACGCATCTAAAAATTGCTTTGGATTCGATCTCTGCCCAATCATACAAACCTATAGAAGTTATTTTGATAAACTCCTCAGAAAAGCGGTTAGAAAATATTCTACCCCTTGATGTACAAGTCACTGTGCTCGATCAATCTACACCCTTGTCTCGTGCTGAGGCTGCTAACGCGGGCATAGATGCGGCCAACGGTAGCCTTCTTCTATTTCTGGACGATGATGATTATTTATCGAATGATCATATAAGTAATCTAGCGTCAAAAATGTCTTCAGACTCATCAGTCAGAGCCGTCTATAGCGGTACGCAAAAAGTAACCAGTGATGGAGAAATACTCGATCAAGTATATAGCACAGATTTCGATCCAATCTTATTGATGCGCGACAACTACATCCCAATACATTCGATGTTGTTTGATAAAAGTTTGATTGACGAAGGATGCCGCTTTGACCCTCAATTTGAGATTTATGAAGACTGGGATTTCTGGCTACAACTCGCTCAAAANACGAAATTTTTACACATCCCAAACGTAACCGCTTACTATAGGTCGGGAGGAGATTCTGGAACCACATTAAGCGACGAAAGCGAAAAGTATGATCCAGANAATAAAATCAGCAAAGCACGTGCACAGATTTTCGAAAAATGGAAAACCCAATGGACTGGAAGCAACATAAATAAGTTAATCGGACAAAGCTACAACGAACTCGCTAGACACTGCGATGATCTCAACACGCAGCTTAAAATAATAGGAGAGCAATACGATGTTCTCAAAACAGACCTTAACAAAGTTAATGCAGATTACGAAAATCTCAATCGTCAAAAAGCTAAATTAGAGGAGGAACTAGCCGTCGTTGGTTCCTCTTTACAAGAGTCGCTTGGAAAAATCTCAGACTTGGAGGTCGAAGTAGAGCACAGAGTAACGACTGAAAAACATTTGCGTCTGCATGAGGTGCAACTTCAAACTTCCTTAAACGAGATACTTTCTTCTCGTTCTTGGAAATTTACTAGTCCCTTTCGAAAGGCCCGCACCTTGTCTAAAACGGTCTTAAAAGTTTTAAGCTTCCATAATACGAAAACGCATGCCCAAAAAGCAGGTGTAGAAAAGGCAAATAATATCATTTCAAAAAATAAGTCGCGTGAGTGAAAGCATTATGGCTAAAGACACTTTCCTCGATATGAAAATATATTGTTCAATAATCATTCCAACAAAAGATCGATACTCTTATCTTAAACAATGTATCGAAAGTATCGAGAGCTCAAACAAAAGCGAATACCTTGAAATTATCATAGTTGATAATCAAAGCATTGAAAAAGAAACACTTGATTATCTTGAGGCTCTCAAACAGAGAGAGAATATCCAAGTCTTAAGTTGGTCTAAGCCTTTTAATTATTCTGCAATCAACAATTACGCTGCGAAAAAGGCAAGAAGTGAAATTTTATGCTTTGCTAATAATGATGTAGAGATATCTGACAAAAACTGGCTGACAAAGATGATGCCCCTCGTTCGGCGTGAGGATGTTGGCGCAGTTGGGTGCATACTTCTTTATCCGAATTCACGTATTCAGCATGCTGGCATCGCCCTTGAGGAGTCTTCTATCGCTAAACATATAGCTTTAAACGAAGACTCCGATTATCTAGAGAAGAATAATATCTTGGGGCCCTTCCCAGTTGACTGTGCAACCGCGGCTTTCTTGCTTATCGAGAGAAACATATTTTTAAAACTAGGTGGTTTCAATGAGAACTATTTAAGTGTCGCTTATAATGACGTTGATCTCTGCCTGAGGATGTCTGAAAAAGGATTAGTCACACTGATAGAACCGAGTGTTAAATTACTGCACCACGAATCGATAACGAGAGGCAGCGACGATCTTCCGTCTAACCGTACCAGGGCAGTTAACGAATTTAATTACATAAAGTACCGTTGGCGACATCGATTAGTAGGAAAAAGATACAACCGTGGTATTCCCGTAAACACAGTCAATCTCTTGAAGGAATCTCATGGAGAATTGGACAAATTGATCGAGCTGGCTGCTGATTCTCTATACAAAGAACATCAAATAGAAGGTAAGTATTTCTTATCAGCGCCAACACCAACTCAAGAGAGGTATCAAACCCACGCCGAAAACAGCCACTTAAGTAATTGGGAGCTGAAATATAGTCAACTTTTTTTGCAATATTCCGAATTGGAAGCGCATACTAACCGGCTCGAAAACGCACATCTGCTAATTGAAAGATCATTATTTTGGAAGATTACTTGGCCACTAAGAGTTCTTAGAGACAGTTTTCAAGTAGTCCTGTCTTTATTTAAAACAACAGAGACAAGACATTCTAATCAGGAGACTAAGACTGAAAATTTGGTCGAAGATAATTCTGAGGAAAAAGAAGGAGTAAACATTAAAGAGCAATATGACGGTCTTGCAGAGTCAAACCTATCAAATTTTTTTAATACAAAAAAAACAATTCACTTTCCTTATTCAGATGAACCGACTGTATCAATAATATTAGTGTTCTATAACCAGGCGCATTTAAGCTTACTCTGCTTAGAATCTATCGCGAAAAATGCGGACGTAAGTTACGAGGTCATTATAGTCGATAATAATTCTAATGACTCCACGATCGAACTCTTAAAAGCTCTCGAAAATGCTATCATAATTAAAAACGAAGAAAATCTAGGCTTTGTCAAAGCGGTAAACTTGGCCGCGAGACAAGCTCGAGGAAGATACTTCTTACTTCTAAATAATGATGCGACTCTGGAGCCCGACGCTCTATCAAAAGGAACAGCTGTTTTCAAAACGCAAAAAAAAGTAGGTGCTGTTGGCGGTAAGATTAAATTACTTGACGGAAGCCTTCAGGAAGCAGGAAGCATAATTTGGGACGACGGCACGTGCACTGGATATGGTCGAAACGGCAACCCAGATTTACCAGAATTTAACTTCATGAGAGACGTTGACTATTGTTCAGGAGCATTCCTACTTACCTCAAATGAAATGTTTCACAAGCTTAATGGTCTAGATGAAAATTTTTCTCCGGCTTATTATGAGGAGACTGACTTCTGTGTTCGCATAAAGAAGAGAGGTTTTCGCGTCATTTATGAGCCAAATGTGCAGATAATTCACTACGAGTTTGCAAGCACAGGCGGCCTGCAAAAAGCAAAACTCTTGCAGGCTAAACACCAGAAAGATTTTTGTTCTAAACATATTGCTTATTTAAAAACGCAGTATAGAAATATTAGTAGAAATATAGATCACGCGAGGTTTGCCACCCAATACCCAAACGTGTTGATAATAGATGATCGGGTTCCTCATCCAGATCTCGGAGCTGGTTATCCTCGCTGCACCGATATCCTCGTTGAACTAAGTAAAATGCCAATCAATGTGACTTTCTATCCACTTCTTT
>PBXX01000090.1 GCA_002727755.1 Gammaproteobacteria bacterium
TATTTAGAGAGTAGAAAATCCTTAGGCTTCCCCTTGGCTTCCGACGACTTACGCAAGGAATACCTAGATAATTAACTATGGCAACTCGTGATCTCCTAATTGAAATTGGAACTGAAGAGCTTCCACCTAAGGCATTAAATTCACTTTCGACAGCTTTTGAAGATTTGATTAGCGACGCACTTGCGTCACAGAATATCGCTTTCAAAGAAACACTAAGATTTGCGACACCAAGGAGACTTGCGGTAATAATAAAGCAAGTTGATGAAAGCCAGGGCGATGAAAAATTGTTGAGGATTGGGCCGGCGATTTCTGCGGCTTATGATGAAAACGGAAATGCAACACCAGCCGCATTAGGCTTTGCTAAATCTTGTAGTGTTGAATTAAAAGAGCTGAGAACTATAACGAAGAATGGTGTCGAAAAACTGTCTTACGAAGCTTTAGAAAAGGGAAAACAGACGAACAATCTTATCCCGGAACTTATAGGATCCGTTTTAAAAAAGCTGCCAACACCAAAAAGAATGCGCTGGGGTTCCTCCAAAGAAGAGTTCGTAAGACCTCTTCACTGGATTCTTCTATTATTTGGTGAGGAGCAGTTAGGATTTAGGGCGTTTGGTGTGTCTTCCTCCAATTTTACGAGGGGGCATAGATTCCATAACAACATAGAAATTGTGATTGATGAACCAACTCAATACGAAAAGGTTCTGAGCGAAGTAGGTCATATAATACCAAATTTCGAAAAACGTAAGGATCTCATTCGTGCTGGAGTTGTTGAGCAAGGTTCATTGGCAAACGCAATTGCTGTGATAGACGAGGAACTATTAGACGAGGTAACTAGTTTGGTCGAGTATCCCATAGCATTAACGGGAGAATTTGATTCAGAGTTTTTAAAAGTACCCCCAGAGGCACTTATCCTTGCTATGAAAACGCACCAGAAATGCTTTCACATGAATGACGCTGAAGGCAATCTGCTACCCAAGTTTATAACTGTCAGCAATATTCGCTCGAAAGATCCTTTGCAAGTTGTCAAAGGCAACGAGAGAGTAATAAGGCCTAGGTTGGCTGACGCAAAATTCTTTTTTGAGACGGACAAACAACTATCTCTTGAGTCGAGACTTGAAGGCCTTAAAAATTTAGTTTTCCAAAATAAACTAGGCAGCATCCATGACAAGGTTGAGAGAGTCGCAAAAATTAGTAAATCTATTGCGAAAAGTTTATCCATTAATGAAACCAATTGTGAGCGAGCGTCTTTACTTTCTAAGTGTGATTTGCTTACTGATATGGTTAGAGAATTTGCTGATCTTCAAGGGATAATAGGTTGTCATTATGCAAAACATGACGGTGAATCTGAAGAAGTATCCGTTGCAATACAAGAGCATTATCTTCCTCGATTTTCAGGTGACGATTTACCGACAAGCCAGGTAGGTAGTGTGGTCGCAATAGCCGATAAGTTAGATACCATTGTGTCTTTGTTTGGTATCAATCAGCCCCCAACAGGATCCAAGGACCCGTTTGGATTACGTCGATCTGCGATAGGTATACTTAGGATTGTCGTGGAAAAACGACTTGATCTAAATATTGCTGAACTTATTGACGATGCCATATTCGCCCAAAATAAAAATGAGCTATTGCCCGAGACGAAAGAGTTGGTCTTTCAGTTTTTCCTAGATAGGTTTAGGTCTTGGTATAAAGACGATGGCATACCGAGCAGCGTGTTTGAATCGGTCTATGCCCTAAAACCACAAAGGCCTCTTGATTTCCATTTACGAGTTGAAGCGGTGAGTGCTTTTACCGAACTACCAGAGTCAATGGGCTTAGCTATAGCAAACAAGCGAGTTTCAAACCTCTTGAGCAAATATGAGACCGAAAGTAGTTTACCTCCATGCAATAAGAATTTACTCAAACTAGAGTCAGAGATAAGTTTACACTCTCAAATAGAAAGTAAAAAATTAGAAATGGCGCCTTTTTTAGAAAGGCTAGATTATACTAACGCACTTTTATGTTTATCGTCTATTAAATCGGCAATTGATGACTTTTTTGACAATGTTTTAGTGAATGATGAAGACGAAAAACTGCGCAAGAATCGATATTCATTGCTTAATGAGCTGCGTGAATTATTTTTAATGACGGCTGATATCTCTTTCCTTGACAATAATTAAGAATGAATTNCTATAGAACACCNAAGGGCTCAAAAACAATAGTCCTTGATAGAGATGGTGTAATCAATCAAGATTCTTCTACCTATATCAAGAGTGCGGAGGAGTGGATTCCCATAAGTGGTAGCATCAACGCGATCGCTAGACTCCATCAGGCTAATTTTCGAGTAATCATCGCTTCAAACCAATCAGGAATAGCAAGAGGATATTTTGACGAGGCGGCATTGACCCGCATGCACGATAAAATGAATTCATTGGTCGAGGATTCTGGAGGGGTCATATCTGCTATTTTCTATTGTCCACATTCTCCCGATGCGGGCTGTTCATGTCGAAAGCCGAAAACAGGACTTCTGGAACGAGCGGAGGTTGAATTTGATATCTCCCTAGCTGGAGATTATTTTGTGGGTGACAGTCTAAAGGATTTACAAGCCGCCACCTCATTCAATATGNAGCCCATACTNGTTAGNACTGGTAANGGGAGACAAACAGAANTTGCCCTCTCTAAAGAAATCAGGGATCAAACTCGTATTTTCAAAGACTTAAAATCTGCGGTGAATTGGATTTTGAAGNAACAGTAGTTCGTAAGTAACTAAACGTTGATTAAATATCCAGGTTATCAGCAGAAAGAGCATTTTCCTCGATGAATTCCCTCCGTGGGTCCACTTGATCTCCCATTAATGTATTAAATAATTGATCTGCTCCGATTGCATCATCTATGGTGACTTGCAACATACGTCTTGACTCAGGGTCCATTGTGGTTTCCCAGAGTTGACTGGGGTTCATTTCCCCTAGGCCCTTGTATCGCTGTAAATAAATTCCTCTCATAGCCTCTTTATTTAACCATTCGATAGCTTCTGAAAACTTACTAACTTCAAAAGTCCTCTCTCCGCGCTGCACATAAGCACCTTTTTCTATCAGACCTTGTAAAGTTTTCCCAAGATTAGCAATCGAGTTGTATTCAGCAGAACCAAAAAAGTCAATGTTAAACACATAGCTTTTTTCTAAGCCATGAAGATTAAGAGTAGCCTCAGGAACATACTTTTTTCTCTCACTTAAAAAATGCGCACTAAAAGTATAGTTAGTACTTACTCCAGGCTGGACTTCATTGAGACATACGGATAGGTCTTCTAACCAATTATTCATCTCTTCTTCTGACTCAAAAACANTGTCTTCAATCTGTCGGTTAACAANCATGGCCTCCAAGATCTCAGTAGGGTAAAGCCTTGCAAGCCGGGAAATTATAGAAAATGNCTCATTATATTGANTAACCAAAGCCTCCAAAGGCTCTTCCTTTATGGCNGGAGAATTCGGATTTACATAGAGACTGGCTCCTTCAAGCGCAACCTGAGTCTGAAAATTTGCCAATTCAATATCATCCTTTAGATATTGCTCTTGTTTACCTTTTCGAATTTTGTACAGCGGAGGTTGAGCGATAAATATATGCCCTCTCTCCACGAGTTCACGCATTTGCCGGAAGAAAAAAGTTAGAAGCAATGTTCGTATATGCGAGCCATCTACGTCCGCATCAGTCATTATTATTATTCGGTGATACCTCAAATTCGCCGGATCNAACTCCTCATTTCCAATACCGCAACCCAGAGCTTTGATCAAAGTACCAATCTCCGCTGAACTTAACATTTTATCAAANCGGGCCTTCTCTACATTCAGTATTTTACCTTTCAATGGGAGTATCGCCTGATTTTTTCTGTTACGACCCTGTTTTGCCGAGCCTCCAGCAGAATCGCCCTCGACAATGTAAATTTCTGACTCTGCAGGATCTTTTTCTTGGCANTCCGCTAGNTTACCTGGCAACCCGGCAACATCTAGAGCGCCTTTCCTGCGGGTCATCTCTCTGGCTTTACGCGCCGCTTCTCTTGCNAGTGCTGCATCTATCATTTTATTAACGATTANTTTAGCGTCTTGGGGATTTTCCATCAGAAAATCACTCAAATGAGAAGCCATTTCTTGCTCNACAACTCCTTTGACCTCAGACGAAACCAACTTGTCTTTTGTTTGTGAGGAAAACTTGGGGTCGGGTACCTTGACTGAGATTATCGCTGTTAATCCCTCTCTGGCGTCATCACCAGTAGTATTAACCTCTTTGCCCTTTTTGTTGGCTAATTCTTTATCAATATAGCTTTTCAAGACCCTAGTCAAAGCACCTCTGAATCCAGCCAAGTGAGTCCCGCCGTCTCGTTGTGGTATATTGTTTGTATAAGGGTAGATCGCTTCTTGATATGAGTCGTTCCATTGCAGCGCTACTTCAACCGTTATCCCGTCTTCCTCCCTGGACGACACAAAATGGAAAAGCTTATTGACGGTATTTTTGTTCTTATTCAAATAATTAACGAAAGCTTTGAGGCCACCATCATATTTATACAGCTCTTCTTTGCCTGAACGCTCGTCTATGAGTTTTATAGAAACGCCAGCATTTAAAAAAGCTAGCTCTCTGAGNTTCTTTGCAAGAATATCATAGTGAAATTCGACATTAGAAAATGTCTCATCTGAGGGTTTAAAAAAACATTCGGTGCCAGTACTAGTTGTCTCGCCAACTACTGACAATGGCGCTTTTGGGACGCCATGCTGGTAATTTTGTTCATACACTTTACCTTCTCGCCTAATGGTTAGTTTCAACTCTTCAGACAGAGCGTTAACTACAGAAACCCCTACCCCGTGTAGGCCACCGGAAACTTTATAGCTATTATCATCAAATTTTCCCCCAGCATGCAAAACTGTCATTATAACTTCAGCCGCTGATACTCCCTCTTTGTGCATTTCAGTCGGGATACCGCGACCATTGTCAGACACTGTGACAGTCTCGCCAACATGAATTGTGACCTTAATCTCATCACAAAATCCCGCCAAGGCCTCGTCAATAGAGTTGTCTACCAACTCAAAAACCATATGATGCAGGCCAGTCCCATCATCTGTGTCACCAATATACATCCCTGGACGTTTTCTTACCGCGTCCAAGCCCTTGAGGACCTTTATACTATCCGAGTTATAATCAGATTGAGGCTCATCAGTCATTAAAAACTCCAACTAAATCAGATAATTCTAATTTCAAAAAATTGCTAAAAATCTATAGGAGAGAGTCTTTTATTGTACCACGTTCCACGTGAAACGTGCGCTTTTCAGCATCATCTGAGAGGCAGTTTACAATAGAAGGGAGCTCAACCCCTGTGATTAGCAGCTGACTACCAAGGCCATCTAAATATTTAAGAATGTTAGCCCGATTCTCTTCATCAAGCTCCGCAGGCAAATCATCGATCAGGTAAATACATTTATCTCCAGAACTGGAGGCGTGATGAACGCCTTGAGCTATTTTCAAAGCACAAACCAAAATTTTTTGCTGGCCCCGGGACAACACATCGGATGCCATTTTCTTGCCAGCTTTAACCCTCAAATCAGCTCGATGTGGACCATTTTGAGTTGAGCCATAGCGATGATCCCTCTCCTTTTCGGCTAAAAGAATCTCTTTAAGAGACCAGTCTTCGTGCCAGCCTCTCCAATACTCTATAGATATCGATTCAGCAGAAGCGTCAGGGACCAATGAATCATAAACTTTTCGAAAAACCGGCCCAAATTCTCTAAAATATTCTCTTCTTGCTTCGTCAACCCTATCCGAATATAAACAAAGTTCTTCATTCCATACCTCTAACTGAGACGCATCTATGCGACGCTCCTTCAATAACAAATTTCTGTTAGCGATACATTTCTTTGTAGCTCGCCAATCTTGAACAAAACTTTGTTTCACGTGAAACACACCCCAGTCCAAGAACATTCTCCGCGATTTAGGGCCACCCTCGAGCAAGGAAAAAGTATTAGCGCTTACGACTTGAACCGGTAAAGCTCTAGCGACTGACTCCCAATTTCTTTGCAACTTCGAATCAAGTTTTAACTTGTGTTTTGTATTCCTTCCTCTTGACAGGCCAATTCGGCTCTGCTGCTCATTTTCAGCATAAATTGTTAATTCTGCGCTAGCTTCAGCAATTATTGACTCCGTCTTAGGGGTTCTGAAAGAGCGGCCTGTGGCAAGCAAATGAATGGATTCCAAGATGCTGGTTTTGCCGCTACCGTTGATACCAAAAATTATATTTAGACATGGGTCTAAATTTAACTCAATATTATTAATGTTTCTGACAGAGTTAATCTGAAGCTTAGTCAGAAAGCTCATTACAGCGGGGCCATAGGAATTTACTCTAGAGTCTCATCGGCATTACTACATAAAGTGATTCAGGGACATTATCAGAAAGAGCCTCCAGAAGCGCACTGCTATTTGCGTCCGAAAGGGTTATCTTCACATCTTCGCTCTGAAGAGTATTTAAGACATCAATCACATAAGTCACGTTGAATCCAATTTCTAGAGGATCTCCATCATAATCTACAACTACGACCTCTTCGGCCTCTTCTTGCTCTGGATTATTGGCTAAAACCCTAAGCTCTCCAGGTGTTAGTATCACTCGCACGCCCCTATACTTCTCATTAGAAAGTATCGAAACCCTAGAAAAGGCATTTTTGAGTTCTTGCCTATTACCAGTCACAACCTTATTACCACCTTTTGGCAGGACTCTCTTGTAATCCGGGAAATTCCCGTCGACAAGCTTTGAAGTAAACGTATACTCTTGCATAGAAGCCCTGATCTGGTTTTGACCCAAACTCAAAGTGATATCTCCGTCGCCCTCCGACAGCAAACGTGACATCTCTATAATTCCTTTTCTAGGCAGGATAATTTGCCTATCACTCTCCAATCCTTCCAAGGCAAGCTCNGACATAGCAAGCCTATGCCCATCGGTCGCAACCAACTTCAAAGTTTGGTGAGCAATCTCAAAAAGCATCCCATTTAAGTAGTAACGCACATCTTGCTGAGCCATAGCGAAGCTCGTCGCTTCAATAAGGTCCTTTAGCCTAGCCTGACTTAACTTAAAAGACAGGGTTTCTTGCTCCTCNACAACTTTAGGAAACTCTGTCGATGGGAGTGTTAATAGACTAAACTTTGAGCGCCCAGAATTAACTAAGCATTTGTTTTCATNNATAATAAACTCAATCANAGAGTTGTCTGGAAGTGACTTACAAATGTCGAACAATTTTCTAGCAGGTACAGTAATTTCACCANCTGNATTTGCTTTATCGACTTTTATTTTTCCAGCTAGCTCNACCTCNAGATCTGTNCCTGTAAGTGATAGCTCACTATNNTCTAGAGACANAAGGACATTTGATAGTATNGGNAGTGTTTGACGCCTTTCTACAACGCCGCTTATCATTTGAAGAGGTTTTAGGAGTGACTCTCTTGCCACAGAAAATTGCATCGGTTTATTTTCCTCGATTATTTTTTTACTAACTAGACAGTGATCGCAAAAGGTTGTTGTAATCCTCCTGGATATCCCTGGAGCTATGGCGAAGCTTAGTTATCTGTCTGCATGCATGGAGTACAGTCGTATGATCGCGCCCCCCAAATGCATCACCAATTTCTGGCAAGCTATGGTTAGTTAGCTCTTTTGATAATGTCATCGCGACCTGCCTCGGCCTCGCTACGGAACGATTTCTGCGCTTTGACAACATATCTGCCATCTTAATCTTGTAATATTCAGCTACCGACCTTTGAATATTATCAATGGTGACGAGCTTTTCTTGTAATGCAAAAAGGTCGCGTAGAGCCTCTTTGATTAATTCTAAAGTGATGTCCTGACCTTTGAAATTAGCATGCGCTATTACGCGCTTGAGTGCCCCTTCCAACTCTCTAACATTAGAGCGCAACCTTTGAGCAACAAATAAAGCTGCTTCATAGGGTAGCTGAACCCCGCTGAGCTCAGCCTTATTCATCAAAATTGCCGCTCTCGTCTCTAGCTCTGGCGGATCTACTGCAACAGTAAGCCCCCAGCCAAACCTTGATTTGAGTCTTTCTTCAAGCCCATTAATTTCTTTATGGAACCTATCACAAGTCAGAATTATTTGATGTCCACCTTCCAACAGTGCATTAAACGTATGGAAAAACTCTTCTTGAGAACGCTCCTTACCTGCGAAGAACTGGATGTCATCAATCAATAAGGCATCAACAGAACGATAAAATCGTTTAAATTCATTTATAGCATTAAGCTGAAGAGCAGACACCATAGTAGCTACGAAGGTTTCTGAATGAAGATATACTACTCTTGCATCAGGTTTTTTTGATAAAAGGTAATTTCCAATCGCGTGCATCAAGTGAGTTTTTCCTAACCCTACGCCCCCGTAGATAAAAAGGGGGTTATATGCATAGCCAGGGTTTTCGGCAACTTGCATAGCTGCGGCTCTCGCAAGCTGATTTGATTTACCAATTACAAAATTTTCAAAGTTATTCTTGGAATTTAACGACCCCTGATGNAGCACTTTACCNTTGATAACATTATTTGGCGATGCTCCCTGTTGTCGGGGCGCTTGACTAGCTCCTTTTGGGAGTTTTTCGTCAATAGATGTTTGATGGCCNTCGATTGAAGAACCATTATATTTATTNCTTGTTTTCGCATGCATTANCGCTTGCTTGGGTGGTTCAANAAACCTCTTGCTTGTATGAACATGCAGGTCAACTGTTATTTCTTCATCTTCNTAAGCCTCCACAATTTCTAAGATTCGCGGAAGATACTTACCNCTGACCCAGTCCGAGATAAACCTGTTGGGCGCACTTACACTTAACACATTGCTGCTAATTTCAACTTCCAGAGGTGCAATCCAAGTTCTAAACTCTTCTGCTGGCACCTCTGCTTTCAAACTCTCAATACAATTTTGCCAAACCGGAAGCATGGTGAGTNAATTTACTCCAATNATCTATCTTNATACCAAATTAATTANCGACGATAAGCCAAGTTATCCACCGATAGCAAGGATAAATTGTCATTTTTTCAAAGGTTTTATTTAACTTATTTTTCAATTGCTTAANGGTATTTAACTGAAAAATACCGACANAAAAAAACGGNTTTATTTTCGTTTTNAGCNAAGNCTGTTGATAAATAAGCTGTGGATAACTTGTTACCAAGTTTTGATTAACTCAGCTTTGCAAGTTATGCAAAAAATTGGGACAACTAGCATTAGCAATACCCTTTTTACTTCTAGATTGAAACTTTCATACAAAACATCTAGAATTCCGCTCCTTTATGACNACCGTCNTTTTGATAGTACCACTTTCGGAAGACAGAATATGAAAAGAACTTTCCAACCCAGCGTTCTAAAAAGAGCTCGTTCTCATGGGTTCAGGGCACGTATGTCTAGCAAGGGCGGCCGACTCGTTTTAAAAAGGCGACGAGCAAAGGGCCGCGCTAAGCTGTCGGCCTAACTGGATTTATATCTCTCGATAACTGAGACGTTACTTGGCCGAATACAAATTTACCAAAGAATGTCGGCTCTTAAACTCCTCTGATTACGGAGGGGTTTTTGATAAGGCTGAATACAAGGTATCTTGTCGTTTCATCCTCATGTTGGCCATTAAGCATAGAAACCAATCAAGGTTAGGTTTAGTTGTCAGTAAAAAGAATATTTCGAAAGCAGTTGAACGAAATAGAGTAAAACGCGTAATAAGAGAATCTTTCAGAAAAAATAAATCCCAAATCCCTAATTTAGACGTCGTAGTCTTAATACGAAAAGGTATAGACGTTCTCCCTAATGTCGTAATATCTAGTAAAATGAATTCGTTATGGANCGACCTCTGNGCGAAGTCCGCAGAGCAACCANCCCGGACAAACTNAGGCGTAATAGGAACATAGGGATAATGCTTAAATACAGCTTAATAAAACTTATNACATTATATCAATTCACATTAAGCGCCTTTATTGGAAGGCAGTGTCGCTTTGAGCCGTCATGCTCCAATTANNCAAAGGAAGCAATCGAACTCCACGGAAGCATAAAAGGATTAACCCTTGGTGCCCGACGAATATGTAAATGTCACCCATGGCACGAAGGCGGATATGATCCAGTGCCTAAATCTTCCAATAGTCATTACAGGTAAAAACCGGCATGGATTTAACTAAGTTTGCTCTCTACACTTCGCTAGCCATTATCACCTATCTTATGCTTTTAGCCTGGCAAGAGGACTACCCACCGCTGATTGACGATGGTNTTGCACAACAAGCTTTGCCTNNAACAGATCCAACTACTAGCTCAGCTGAAACAAATGACCTTCCAACTCAAATGCCTTCNTCTTCTCNACCTGACACGCAACAGACATNAGNTANAANTAATGCGGCNGCTCANACAGAGCNTCTAACAAAATACATCGACATTCAAACAGATACACTAGAGNTAAGCATAGATTNGATAGGCGGCGACATAGTCTCTCTTTCACTGCCGAAATACCTTAAACAAATAGATGTGGCAGATGACCCNTTTAAATTGCTGGAAAATTCTCTAGGNCGTAGCTACATCGCGCAGAGTGGCCTAATTGGTCAAAACGGTATCGATAACTCTGGTAGAGCTATGTACGAATCAAGGTACGAAAGTTATCGATTAGAAGGCGGTCAAGATCTACTTCAAGTCGATCTGGTCAACAATGTCCAACCTGACATCACNGTTACAAAAAGATTTACTTTCAGAAGGAGTTCGTACCTTATCGATATCGAATTCTTAGTTGAAAATAACTCTGACACAACCTGGNGTGCAAATGCATTTGGCCAAATCAAGCGGGATAATTTTGATGACCCCAGCAGTGTGGGCGGTTTTGGCAGGACTTTTCTTGGATTCGTAACAACTACAGCCGATGATCCTTACATTAAAGTCGANTTTGGTGATATCGATGATCGCTCCGAAAGCGTCGAAACACTTGGTGGTTGGNTGGGCTTTAGCCAACATTATTTCNTATCAGCGTGGATACCAAATCAAGAACAAGTAAATCGATTCACCACAAGAAAAAATGATGCAAACCAGTACTTTGGAGAATTTACAAGTGGAACGTTTACTGTTNCTGCAAACTCAGTCGGAAGTCACAAAATACAATTTTATGCAGG
>PBXX01000091.1 GCA_002727755.1 Gammaproteobacteria bacterium
GACATCGGTCCGCCACGTCCGCCTCCAGCTCCACCCTGCATCTGGCGCATAAAAAAGAAGAAAAGCGCGATGATTATAAGTATGGGAAAACTCGCCACCAGCAACTGAGTCCAAATACTTTGCTGCTCAGGTTCATTTGCCCGAATTTCAACACCATTTTCGAATAAGTCATCCATTAGCTGATTATCACCAATTAACGGCATAATTGTTCGAAATTGGGAATTATCAGAGCGCCATCCGGTGATATTTATTCCCGCCAATTCAACGGCAGCGACGCGACCTGAACGAACCTCTCTTACAAATTCCGAGTAGTTAATATTATCTTCTCGTGTTTCCTGGTTTATATTCTGGAAAACCGTTAGAAGTACTCCAGCAATAATCATCCAAAGAATTAGGTTTTTCGCCATGTCGTTCAAAGGTCTATCTCCTAGAGAAATCGTTGTTTGGTGTAGTTTGAATTCCAAAACAAGTGGTCTTATCTATTTTGAAACTGCTATTTATCTTTTATAGCAAAATGTGTCTCTAAATCATTCTAATAAGTTAAACGCAATTTGCACGCGAATTCACTCTAAATTACGGTATTTTTCTGCCAAAAGGTAAACTTCTCGGGATCTTGACCGTGATGCTTTTGGTTTTCTCACCTTCACTTTTTCAAATTCACTGGCGAGAACCTGCTTAAATTCGCCAATCCCTTCTCCCTCAAAGACCTTCACCAAGAAATACGCCCCTTCTCTCAGTATAGATCTCGCAAAATCTAATGCCAGCTCCGCCAAGTGCATGGACCCTGGCTGATCAATCGATCTTATACCAGTTATATTGGGGGCCATATCTGAGATTACAAGGTCTACGGATTCGCCCCCAACCCTCTCAATCAGATCCTCGAAAACAGCGTCTTCCGTGAAATCACCTTGAATAAACTTAACTCCTGAGATCGGCGCCATAGGCAGAATATCAGTCGCCAGGACACTACCTTTATCTCCTACCAGAATTTTAGCGGCCTGAGACCAGCCTCCTGGAGCACTCCCTAAGTCCACCACAATCATACCAGGTTGTATAAAGCGATCTTTTTCCTGAATTTCTAGAAGCTTAAAGCTAGCTCTAGACCTGAAACCCGCTTGTTTAGATTTTTTGACATATTTGTCTCTTGCTCGCTCTTCTAACCACTTTTTGCTACTTTTAGAACTTACCATTGGAATCCAGGCAAACCTTATTTTGAGTTTAGCTCGAGAATGTTATCATTCAAGTGGAAGAAATTAATTCAAATTTTTATGCTGATTTCAAATCAACAAAAGAAACATTTTAAAGCCATTGGTCATAATCTAAGGCCAGTAGTTACAATCTCATACAAAGGGTTGACCGATAACTTAGGCCATGAAATTGACCGAGCGCTGAATGATCATGAGTTAATCAAAATCAAAATAAATACACCTAAACGGGAGGTTAGAAAAGAAATAACAAGTCAGATTTGCCAGCAGCATAATGCCGAATTTATTCAGAGTATTGGGTACATCTCTCTTGTTTATCGACCCTCCAAAACCACAAACCCAAAACTATCTAATCTGTCGCAAGTTAGCGCTTAGATGTGCTCTATTTTTTCAATTTCGTATTGCACTTCTCCAGCAGGTACCTTAATAACAACCTCTTCTCCGCCCGGCTTACCCATAATAGCTCGAGCGATTGGTGAAACCACTGAAATTTTTCCGGCTGCTACATCTGCCTCATCCTCTCCTACAATCTGATAACTCACAGATTCATCTGTCTCTAAATTATAGAGAGTGACCGTGGTTCCGAATATGACCTTGCCGGTAGGTTCAATTTTACTAATGTCAATTATCTCAGATTCAGAGAGCTTAGCTTCAATCTCTGTAATTCTCCCCTCACAAAAACTTTGCTGTTCTCTAGCGGCGTGGTACTCAGCATTCTCTTTTAAATCACCATGCTCCCTCGCATCAGCTATTGCCTTGGAGATCTTTGGTCGTTGAACGGTTTTTAATTCACTCAATTCAGCGCGAAGTGTTTCAGCTCCGGCGACTGTCATAGGGACTTTTGGCATGATCGTTCGTCTTCTTTAAGATGTTAACTTTTGCGAAGTTAGTGCAACTCCGCATGTAGTTGCTGGATTGTATAAACTGAGAAATTTTGCCCAAACTCAACTGCTTCACAGACTGCAAGAGCACCCGCTATCGTTGTAGTGCAGTATACATTATGCCGCAATGCTGTTCTGCGTATCATTGAAGAATCTGCAATAGCTTGGGTACCCTCAGTTGTGTTGAATACCACTTGAATTTCATCATTTTTTAGCATGTCGACAATATGTGGTCTACCCTCTACGACCTTATTGACGCGAGTGACTTCAAGTCCTGCTTCAGATATTACTTTTGCAGTGCCATGAGTGGCGACCACTGAATAGCCTAACGAATTTAACCTTTTCGCAACTTCCACTACGAAAGGTTTATCTCTGTCCCGAACGCTGATAAATGCGTTCCCTTTCGTACCGATAATATCTCCAGCTCCCAATTGTGCTTTAGCATAAGCCTCCGCAAAAGTCGCACCAACACCCATCACTTCACCAGTAGATTTCATTTCAGGCCCTAAGATGGGGTCTACACCTGGAAACTTGTTAAACGGAAATACGGCTTCTTTGACTGCAAAAGTCTTTGGAGTAATTTCTCTTGTGAACGCTTGATCTTTAAGAGATTGGCCAGTCATGCAGCGAGCAGCGATCTTTGCCAATGAATGTCCGATGCACTTTGACACAAAAGGAACTGTCCTTGAAGCTCGGGGATTAACTTCGATAACGTAAATTTCTCCATCCTGATATGCTAACTGTGTATTCATCAAACCGATAACGTTTAATTCAAGCGCTAGCTTGGTAACGTGATCTCTAATTTGATCTTGTGTATCTTCGGACAAATTATACGGTGGCAAAGAACAAGCCGAATCTCCAGAATGAATTCCAGCTTGCTCAATATGCTGCATTATTGCTCCAACCACAACATTTGATCCATCGCTCACTACATCAACATCAATTTCTATAGCTGAGGACAAAAAATAATCCAATAAAACGGGACTTTCATTGGAAACCATTACAGCTTCTCGCATATANCGTTTGAGTTCTTCTTCGTTGTACACAATCTCCATAGCCCTTCCACCNAGGACNTATGATGGTCTGACCACTAATGGNTAAGATATTTTCTCTGCTTGCTGAATAGCTTCGTCCACACTGCGAACAGTGCTNTTAGGTGGCTGTTTAAGTCCTAACTTCTTTATTAAATTTTGAAAACGCTCTCGGTCCTCCGCGCGNTCTATTGCATCTGGTGACGTGCCTATTACTGGGACACCTGCTGCTTCAAGTTGTTTAACAAGATTAAGCGGAGTCTGGCCTCCAAATTGAACGATCACTCCGAAAGGCTTTTCGATGTTAACTATTTCTAGAACATCCTCAAAAGTAAGNGGTTCAAAGTAAAGTCTATCCGAAATATTGTAGTCTGTTGAAACAGTTTCGGGATTGCAGTTAACCATAATAGTCTCGAAGCCGTCTTCGCGCATTGCTAGAGCAGCATGAACACAGCAGTAATCGAATTCAATGCCCTGACCGATTCTGTTTGGCCCTCCACCTAACACCATAATTTTCTGTTTCTCCGATGGGGCAGATTCACATTCTTCATCGTAGCTGGAATACATGTATGCGGTNGCTGANACGAATTCNGCAGCACANGTATCAACCCTTTTNTAGACTGGCCTAATACCTAACGCATGTCTTGAATCTCTGACTTTTTNCTCTGAAATACCAAGTAACGNCGANAATCTTGCATCAGAAAATCCTTTTCTCTTTAAGTTNTAAAAGANGTCTTTGTTAACATCTGAGAGCTCCATGTTTGAGACAATCGTTTCTAATTTGATGATTTCTTCGATCTGAATCAAAAACCAAGGATCTATCCCGGTGAGTTCAAAAATACTTTCAATCGACCACTTTTGTCTAAACGCATCAGCGATGTACCAAATACGCTTTGCACCTGGCTCTGTTAGCTCTCTAGTTAAAATATCCTTGGAGGAAATTGTTTGATCATCTAAGATTGGGTCAAAACCGCACATCCCGACCTCTAATCCTCGCAACGCCTTCTGCAAAGATTCTTGAAAAGTTCTGCCGATCGCCATAACTTCACCCACTGACTTCATCTGGGTAGTAATCCGGTCATTGGCCTGTGGAAATTTTTCAAAAGTGAAGCGAGGTATCTTTGTTACAACATAATCAATTGTCGGTTCAAATGAAGATGGCGTTGCACCCCCCGTAATTTCATTCTTCAGCTCGTCTAACGTAAAGCCTATTGCTAGTTTTGCTGCTACTCTGGCAATCGGAAAACCCGTAGCTTTTGACGCTAGTGCTGAGGACCTCGAAACGCGGGGGTTCATCTCGATGATTATTAAACGCCCATTAGTTGGATTAACAGCGAATTGAACATTTGATCCTCCAGTTTCTACTCCTATTTCNCGAAGCACCGCAATTGAAGCATTTCTCAAAATTTGATATTCCTTATCTGTGAGTGTTTGAGAAGGCGCNACTGTGATAGAGTCNCCTGTNTGAACNCCCATTGCATCAAAATTTTCGATNGCACAAACTATGATGCAGTTATCTTTTTTATCCCTNACAACTTCAAGTTCAAATTCCTTCCANCCAATTAGCGACTCGTCAATCAANAATTCACTTGTTGGTGATANCTCTANNCCTCTTTCACAAATTTCATCAAATTCTTCTTTGTTNTANGCAATTCCGCCACCGCTACCNCCNAGCGTGAAAGAAGGTCTGATAATACATGGAAATCCGATCTCCTCGAGNGCNTTNTGGGCCTGAGNCATATCATGAGCCATGCCATGACGNGGCGTTTCTAGACCGATTTTTTTCATNGCTTTNTCAAAAAGCTCTCGGTCTTCAGCTTTATCAATNGCCTCACANCTNGCNCCNATTAACTCAACTTCGTACTTCNANAGAANCCCATGNCGATTTAAATCTAAAGCACAGTTGAGCGCAGTNTGTCCGCCCATAGTTGGCAAAATNGCATCTGGTCNCTCCTTCTCNATNATTCTTTCAACAATCTNCCACTTNACAGGTTCGATNTAAGTNGCATCAGCCATNGAAGGGTCGGTCATTATCGTCGCAGGATTAGANTTGACAAGTATCACTCGCAATCCTTCCTCTTTAAGNGCCTGGCANGCTTGAGCTCCGGAGTAGTCNAANTCACAGGCTTGACCAATTACAATTGGACCTGCTCCTAANATTAGTANGCTATTTATATCTGNTCTACGCGGCATATTAGNTTTTATTTATCCCAGTCTAGTTTGCTTTGGTTTTTAANTTTTNTCTTTCAACATCAATTCAATAAAATGGTCAAACAAGGGNCCAACATCATGCGGACCCGGACTTGCTTCCGGATGACCTTGAAATCCAAATGCTGGACTATTTTTACTTTCTAGGCCTTGCAATGATCCATCAAATAATGATTTATGAGTGACCTTCAAGTTTGAAGGCAGGCTGCCTTCATCTACCGCAAAACCATGATTTTGACTGGTAATCAAAACATTTCCTTGTGAAATTGCCTGAACTGGATGATTAGCCCCATGATGGCCTAAGCGCATTTTTATCGTTTTAGCTCCATGCGCCAGAGATAGTATTTGATAGCCCAGACAAATCCCGAATAATGGAATACTCTTCTCGACGAATTCCCGCACAGCATTGATTGCGTAGTCACAAGGCTCCGGATCGCCTGGACCGTTCGATAGAAACACTCCATCTGGCTCCATCGCTAAAACCTCTGACGCGCTNGTCGTCGCCGGAACGACGGTAACTTTACACCCCCTATCTGAGAGCATTCTGAGAATGTTTCTTTTTACCCCAAAATCATACGCAACAACATTAAGCTCCTGACGGGAGTTTGGTTGGTAACCATCCTTAATATCCCAAGTTCCNTCTTCCCATATGTAAGAATTCTCTNCAGAGACTTCTCTTGCTAAATCCATACCCTTCAACCCTGGAAACTCTCTCGCTTTATCAATAGCTCGGCTGACTGAGTCAGTGTCATCCAAACTCGATATTATGCATCCNTTCAACGGGCCTTTATCTCTNANCAATCTTGTCAGTCTNCGGGTATCTACGTCGGCAATAGCAGTAATTTTCTGCTCGACTAAAAATTCTGTAAGGCTTATCTCCTTTCTCCAATTACTTGCAATAAGCGGCAGATCTTTAATTATCAAGCCCGACGCCCAGACTTTCTCCGACTCGCTGTCTTCACGATTAATCCCGGTGTTCCCGATGTGAGGGTANGTCAAAGTTACGATTTGCTTTGCATAGGATGGGTCTGTGAGTATTTCTTGATATCCAGTCATGGACGTGTTGAATACAACTTCACCCACGGTTATCCCCTTAATCCCAAGAGCAGTGCCCCTGAAAACGCTTCCATCCTCTAAAGCCAAAACAGCGATTTCGCTCACTTGCTCTCCCAGATAAGTAATTTTTAGTGAACTTCGAAGCAGAAAAAAAGCGGAATGAAGAGCGATTTCTTCATTCCGCTTTTTATTAATTCCACTTTAATTTGTCTTCTCAGCAATTTTCATACTGAGCAGGAATTCTAATAAATAAAGATCTCCTTTGTCCATCGTCTTATAGATAAAGAGACAAAATATTGCATTTCCCCAAATAATTACTGATCAGGATTATCTAATTCAAGAACATCCTGCATAGAGTAGATTCCTGCAGGTTTTCCAAAAATCCAATTCGCTGCTTTAACTGCTCCACTTGCAAAGGTCATTCTATTGCTGGCTTTGTGAGTAATCTCTATTCGTTCACCCTGACCAGCAAAGATAACCGTGTGGTCCCCGACAATGTCCCCTGCACGCACAGTTGAAAACCCGATGGTGCGCAAATCCCTATCATCACTTACTCCTTTTCGTCCAAAAATCGACACTTCTTTGAAATTTCTCCCTAGAGTCTTGGCTACTAGTTGGCCTAATTTAAGCGCTGTTCCAGATGGGGAATCTTTCTTATTCCGATGGTGCGCTTCATAGACCTCAATGTCATAATCTTTGCCAACTGCCTTCGCAGCTGCTTCCACTAAACCAAAACACAAATTTACCCCCACACTCATGTTTGGCGAAATTAAAATCGGTATTTGTCTTCCCGCATCTCTGACCATTTCGAGCTGTTCGTCATTTAGTCCTGTAGTACCTATTACCAATGCCTTATGGTGTTTCTGACAAAAAGCAAGATGCTCGATCGTCGCTGACGGAGAGGTAAAGTCAACAAGGACGTCAAAGTCATCAATACAGTCATTCAGAGCAGACACGTTTAAAACTCCATTTGCTATTCCCATAGCTAAAATGCCTGAGTCCATCCCTAAGCTCGGATCTTCAGTTAACACCGTCGCAACAGTGACTTTAGAATCACTAGTATTAATAGTAAACGCCTCGATGAGAGACCGACCCATACGCCCAGCAGCACCAGCTATCGCTATTCTAACCATCCCTTCTCACCAATAAGTTTAGATAGCCAAATACATCTTTGGCCTTTGAAATTTAATTCTGAAACTTGCTTTTTTAAGACTACCTAGAATTGATATTTAATCGAACCGTAGGCAACACGGCCATTTTGATCAAGGATTTGAGTGTTGGAATTGAAAATTTTTATTGTTCTTTCATTGAAGATATTTCTAATTCCAAACGAAATAATCGCGCGGTCATCGTTGCCTGTGTTTACGGTATAACCATATTGAAGGTCAACAGTGGCTATATTGTCGACAAATGCGTTTATTTCATCTAGGTCCAATTCGTTGATATCTTTAAAAGAGTTAAAGTAGTTTGTAATCGCTGTCGCCGTATGGTTGCCAAATTGCCATGTAAGCATCAAGCTACTCTGCAACTCTGGACTCATCACTCGATCAACATCCAAGTCCAATCCCGCTTCAAAAAAATCAGCCAAAGATCCCCTATTTTGAAAATCTTCCACATATGTAGTTTTTGTACTCAAAATAAATTGCCCAAATCTATC
>PBXX01000092.1 GCA_002727755.1 Gammaproteobacteria bacterium
CGTTACGCAAGAGTGATTTGCTAGGTGCGTCAGAAAAAATAGGGTTCCCTTTGATAACTAAACACAATCGAGCAGGTAAGGGATTAGGTGTTAAAAAATTTGATAGCCATAATGCTCTAGAGAACTATTTAAGCGGCAGTAATTTTGAAAATTCGCCTGATGGAATCACTTTGCTTCAGCAATACATTGAGGCTCCGTCCAATTCCATCACACGTATGGAGTTTGTGAATGGCAAATTCCTCTATGCCGTTGAAGTGGATACAAGAGACGGATTTGAGTTGTGTCCGGCAGAGGCATGTGAACTGGATTCAAACTGCCCAACAGTGGAGGTAAATAAATTTACAATTTGCAACGATTTTGAGTTAGATGATCTAGCAAAATATGAAGAGTTTTTATCACATAACGACATAGGTATAGCGGGCATCGAGATAATATATGATAAGTCAGGGAAAAGTTGGGCTTACGATGTGAATACTAATACTAATTATAATCCGCAAGCCGAGTCTGTTGCCGATGTGAGTGCGCCTAATGCGATTGCTCGTTATCTTTCATCTGTTAAGTCGGGCTCCTAATACTCACCTCATGACCGATGAGTAATATTAAAATAAATGTTAGTAGGTTTTTGCTGGTGACTGCAAGGGCATAGTCGTGGGAGAGAAATAGCTATGTGCAGTCATAGAGTGCCCTTTACAGATCCTCCGCTGGAAGAGGTAAAATTCTCTGATTTTTCTAGACACAATATTCATTTTAGTTTCCTTCGCTTGGATAAGATTCACTCTGAATTAGGAGGTAACAAGTATTATAAGTTGAAGCAGAACATTGACCATATTTTGACCTTGGGAAGACCGACGGTTGTTAGTTTTGGCGGAGCGTATTCAAACCATTTAAGGGCATTGGCTGCAGCAGGAAGGATATATTCGTTCAAGACTATTGGTTTTGTGCGTGGAGAAATTGTGAGGCCTCTCAATCCTATTCTTAAATTTTGTAACGAAAACGGTATGGAGCTCCAAGAGATTAGCAGAGAAAACTATCGTCTAAAATCCTCAATGAATTTTATTAGAAAACTTCGATCCGAATTAGGTGAATTTTACTTGTTGCCTGAAGGTGGGAGTAATCTTAAAGCATTGAAAGGATGTGCTGAGATCTCCCGACTAATCCCTAATGACACTAACTATAGCTTGAGATACATCACACTTGCTTGCGGCACCGGACTCACTCTCTCTGGCATTGTTGNAGGTGCAACTCAGTTAGAACGAACACAGGCGATTGGTTTTTCTGTGCTCAAAGCCCCTGGATATTTGAATCGTGAGGTCGAAGGGTATTTAAGTTCAATCTCAGAGGAGTTTTGCTCGNATAGNCTNATNCCTTGGAGAGTAGAAGATGAATATCATTGCGGTGGGTATGCTAAGAAAACGCCTAAATTACTCGAATTTATCGAACGGTTTACTCAGGAAACAAGTGTGCCTATAGAGCCTACATACACTGGCAAAATGTTGTATGGACTAAGTCAGCTTCTGGATNANGGGGGTGTGGAGTCAAANACGCAGGTAATTGCTATCCATACNGGAGGTGTTTACCTTAACTGACAGATGTTTTAAAACTATTTGTTTCTGATATAACGGAGCGCTTTTATTTTTTTGCCGCATGGTATAATGCAGACTATACCTACTTGGAATNCAAAATTTTAAGCCCATGAGTATGCCAAAATTTAGCAAAATAGGACTTGTCGGNCGACCAGATCATAGCGGGGTCGTTACGTCACTNGAGAAGCTTGTCTCTTATCTCAATGGCAAGGCGGNNAGTATTGTAGCAGATGCTCGAACCGCTGACCTTATGAAAAATGGAACCTTGGAGGTGGTTCCTAAAACGGATCTAGGTNACAGTTGCGATCTTGTAATCGTCGTCGGAGGAGATGGCAGTATACTTAATATCGCAGAGTACGTTCTATNGAGTAAGGTTCCCGTTATTGGTGTTAATCGNGGNAAACTAGGATTTCTAACAGACATTTTGCCTGATGAGATTGAATCAAAACTCGATGATGTTCTCTCAGGCTCCTGCAGCTTGGAAGAACGATTTTTACTTGATATTTACCTTCACGGAAGTGATGAACGCAGATATTTGGGTTCTGCTCTAAACGATGTTGTTTTGCATCCTGGGAGTGCTGCTCAAATGATTGAATTTGAATTATTTATAGATGATGTNTTTGTTTATAGTCAAGAATCTGATGGTTTAATTATAGCCACTCCAACAGGCTCCACAGCCTACGCCCTATCGGCTGGGGGGCCAATCATGCATCCAAGCCTTGACGCCATGGTTCTGGCCCCTATGTATCCTCATTCACTTTCTAGTCGGCCTGTTGTTGTAGGAGGGGACAGCAAAATAAANCTCACAATTCCTTCGATTGGTTCACGGCAGCCTCAAATAAGTTGTGATGGGGATCTGAAGTATTCGGCTAACNGTGGGGACCAGTTTGTGATAACTAAAAAAACTGTTCCTTTACATTTGATTCATCCACCTGGNCATAGTTTTTATGAGGCATGTCGGAGCAAGCTTGGCTGGGGCAGCCGCCTGGTCAAAAAAAATGATTAAGATAGCCAGTATGAGCTTAGATATAAATTTAAGCCTTTATTCGNATTATCTTAAAGGTATGGGTATCGTCCATCGGATCGCTGAAGAATCGGGTAGTCAATCCATCTATGTTGCTAACTCAGAAAATTCAAGCGAGGCAAAACATATCCTGAATCTTTACTTAAATGATCAATTAGGAACTTCCAGTGCTTTTGTTGAAGANAAGCTGTTCCCGATAAATGTAAACCTACGAGGGTTATTTTTCGAGAGTCCAATAACTATTTGTATAATTGGNTTGACCTTACTTCTTGCCATAGTTACGTCTCTGGGATCNGACTTATCNGTTTATTCGGTGCTGCTTTATCCGCTTGTTGACACTAGTAGCCTGCTCGCCAGCCTAGGTGAATTGAAGTCAATTTTGGCGTTGACTAAAACAGTAACACCCATGTTTTTGCATTTCGGCGAACTTCATTTGGTCTTTAATATGCTCTGGATGTGGTATTTCGGTAAACANTTAGAGCAGATCCTTCCATCTTGGTTATTCTTGTCATTGATTATNTTAATTTCGTTTACAAGTAATACAGTCCAATATTTAGTAAGCGGTTATAATAACTTTGGAGGAATGTCGGGTGTTATNTATGGTCTTGTAGGATTTTCNTGGGTCGTTTCAAAATTTCAAATTANAAAAAATATGGTTATCACTAATAATCTGTTTATATTTTTTATTGTATCTCTTGTCTTGATGGAGATTTTTGCGTCATCCNGGATAGCAACAGCAGCCCATGTNGGCGGCTTATTGTCTGGTATAATTATAGGTGCTATATATATTTTTCTTAGTCGGTTATTGTTTGGGTCGAAACATGGATGAAATTTTAAGTGTTACGCCAGAATCAATCGAGGAATTGATTGAATTAATGACAGAGGATACATATAGGTCAGTTAAAACTGCGGTGGAACTTNGTAAATGGGAAGATGGTAATCGCTTGACCAAGGANCAAATTGAACACTGCCTACAGATTTTGATTTTATATGAAGCCCGTTANTTGCCCNAAGATTGTCAGATCGGTAATTCTTTACCGTCATGNCCTTCNAGTAGAAATTGACTTGAGCAGAAAAAATCCTTCGTTATAGAGNTGGAGCTTTCAAATGAAAATGCGTAAAAGCGGCACCTTAAGAAAAATGCACTCTCGTTTAGAAAATCCNGTTCAGTATGGGATATCGCTNGATGAGAAACAGATTCCACTNAATCCATTGATTGGCTCAAACACAAAACTCGTTTTTACCGGGAATATATATTGTATCGAGTGTGGTAGAAAGACAAAGAAGAGCTTCAATCAAGGATATTGTTATCCTTGTTTTCAGAAACTCCAACAGTTTTTTACGTGTCTTATTCATCCTGAAAAATGTCGTTGTGAAGAAGGCTCTTGTATGCAGGACCATATTGTTTATTTGGCTAACTCGTCAGGTCTGAAAGTTGGAATAACAAGAGCAACACAGGTCCCAACGCGATGGATAGATCAGGGAGCCTCGCAAGCTCTTGCGATCGCTCGTGTTAGAAATCGTTTTCAATCTGGCTTGCTGGAAGTGCTGATCAAACAACATATAGCAGACAAAACGAACTGGAGGGACATGTTAAAAGGTACTGCTAATCCAGTAGACTTGAAGCATGAAGCTGAAAAAATATTAAGTAGATTTGGTTCTGAGATAGACGAGCTAAAGGAAAGGTATAACCCTTTTGGTATAAATATTTTAAATGGAATTCGAGTAGTAGATATCTCCTATCCAGTTTCCAGTTATCCTGAAAAGATTTCATCCTATAATTTCGATAAAGAACCTTTATTGGAAGATAAATTACTGGGAATCAAAGGCCAATATTTGATATTCGAAGAAGGCGTGATTAATCTTCGAAAATTTTCAGGCTATGAAATTGAGTTACACCATTAAGTTATATTGAGAGAGCATGATTATGAGGGAATCTCAGGCTAAAACCACTTATCTTAAGGATTACGAACCCCCGGAATTTTGCATTAAAAAAACAAGCCTTAGCTTTGATCTTTATGAAGACAAAACACTCGTTACTTCTCATGTCGAATTTTTCAGAAACAAGAATTTTCTTAAAAATCCGACCAATTCGTTGTTACTTGACGGACAAGATCTAGACCTTGAGTCTATTTTTTTGAACGATGTTGAATTAAAACCTGAACAATATTCTCAAAAAGAAGAGAGTCTCGCTATACCTAACCTTGATGAGATACTGTCTGATAGTAGCGAAAAATTCATGATGACATGTGTTGTTAAGATCAAGCCACAAGATAATACATCTCTTGAGGGATTATATAAATCTAAAGATAAATTTTGCACACAATGTGAGGCTGAGGGCTTTAGGAAGATAACTTATTATCTGGATAGACCCGATGTTATGTCTTCCTTCACAACGAAAATTACTGCTGATAAAGAAAAGTATCCAGTACTTCTCTCTAACGGAAATAAAATTAATGAAGGTATTGTAGAAGGGGATCCAAATCGCCATTGGGTGTGCTGGGAGGATCCGTTTAGAAAACCTAGTTATTTGTTTGCACTCGTTGCAGGGAATTTGGTTTGTTTTAATGATGAGTTTATAACTCGAAGTCAGCGAACGGTTAAGCTTCAGATTTTTGTGGAAGATAAGGATATCGAAAAATGTGACCATGCAATGCGTTCGTTAAAGAACGCAATGCGATGGGATGAAAAGGTTTATGGTAGAGAATATGATCTAGATATATTTATGATAGTAGCGGTAGATGATTTTAATATGGGTGCTATGGAAAACAAAGGGTTGAATATATTCAACACTTCGTGTGTGCTAGCAAATCCAAAAACTACTACTGATACATTTTTTCAAAGGGTCGAAGCCGTGGTGGCCCATGAATATTTTCACAACTGGTCTGGAAATAGAGTCACATGCCGAGACTGGTTTCAATTGAGCTTAAAAGAAGGTTTTACGGTATTTAGGGATTCTGAATTTTCCGCTGATATGGGATCAAGAGTTGTTAAGAGAATTGAAGACGTTGCGTTTCTAAAGACTGTGCAATTTGCTGAGGATTCCGGGCCGATGGCGCATTCGGTTCGTCCTGAGTCGTATATGGAGATCTCAAATTTTTATACGGTTACGATCTACGAGAAAGGTGCTGAGGTTGTTCGCATGATTAGCGAAATATTAGGACCTTCGAAGTTTAGAGAGGCCACGGATCTCTATTTTTCAAAATTCGATGGTCAAGCCGTTACCACCGAAGATTTTGTCCAGGTCATGGAAGAGGTAAGTGGCACCGACTTGAATCAATTCCGTTTGTGGTATTCTCAAGCTGGAACACCTGAACTAAGAATTAAGAGTTCTTATGATGCCGAGGGAAATAAGTTTAAATTATTGATTGAACAGAATTGTAAGGCAACACCTAATCAAATAAATAAAGAACCCTTTTATATACCCTTGAGATTAGGGTTGTTAAATCATGATGGCGAGCAATTGCCCTTGATAAATGAAAGTGGCGAGAAAGATTTAGCTCCTGTATATGATCGGATATACCCTATTACTAAGTCTCGACAAGAACTTGTGTTCCATAATATTGATTCAAAACCAATACCTTCTTTATTAAGAAATTTCAGTGCGCCTGTAAAGTTAGAGTATTTATATACACAGGAAGAATTATATTTTTTGATGGTGCATGACACGGATGGTTTTAATCGGTGGAATGCCGGACAATCGCTTGCCAGTCAAGTGATTACTTCTTTGCAGTCAGGAGAGTCCGATGAAATAGATAAAGCTTCGGCAGTAATCTCCAAGGCTTTTAAGCTGATCCTAAATGATTCATTGAACAAGAAGGAGGTTGATAAAGCGATGCTTGCGCATATTCTTGAGCTTCCCACAGAGGGCGCTCTGATTGAGCAAGCGCAGCTGGCAGTTGTCGATGATATTCATATAGCAAGAGAGTCTGTCGCTAATTTTCTCTCTACCGAACTCAAAGCTGACTTTGCAGAGGTATTTAATTCTAATTTTTCGGAAGGAATATTCTCGATAGAATCAGAAGATATGGCTAGGCGGGCTCTCAAAAATATCTCTTTAAATTACCTTGTGAGATCAGGGGACAGCCACTGGATAGAGAAATGTTTTCATCAATTTACTCAAGCAGATAACATGACTGACCAATTGGCAGCATTAAGATTTTTGATGATTTACTCTGAAAAGCATTGTAGAGAAGAGGCTGATCAGGCCCTTCATATGTTTTATGATCAATGGAAGCACGAGCCTTTAGTAGTCGATCAATGGTTTGTAACTCAAGCTTTGTATCCTGGTAAAGAATCATTAAAGCGCGTCAAAGCTTTATGTAACCATCAAGCTTTTGATATAAAGAATCCCAACAAAGTGCGTTCATTAATAGGAGTTTTCAGCTCCCAAAACCATGTTCAGTTTCATCAAGTCGGGGGCGAGGGTTATGAGTTTCTAGCGGATAGTATAATTCAACTAGACCAGATAAATCCGCAAATAGCTGCAAGAATGATGACGCCTCTGACACGATGGAAAAAATTCGATCACAAGAGGCAGGCTCTTATGCAGGCCCAGCTTCAGCGAATCAAAGAAACGCCCAATCTTTCAAAAGATGTTTTTGAAGTAGCAGAAAAAAGTACTATTTTGTAACGAATACTCCCAGGATTTTGGATTTTATGCGACATCTTGTACGTTGGTTAAAGGAATACTCTTTGCGCGATCCGAAGCCTGTATGAATTCTTCAATTTCATTAAAATTTAGATATCGATAAATATTTTCAGACATCGTATTTATCGAAGACATATACTCCAAATACTCTGACATGGTTGGAATTTTTCCTAGTGCAGCACTCACGGCTGCTAATTCTGACGAGGCCAAGAAAACATCAGCTCCTTGTCCCAACCTATTTGGGAAATTGCGAGTAGATGTAGATACAACAGTCGAATTGGCCGCTACTCGCGCTTGATTGCCCATACACAATGAACATCCCGGCATTTCGGTTCGAGCGCCTGAAGTTCCGAAGATATTGTAAATGCCTTCTTCCGTAAGCTGATGCTCATCCATCTTTGTTGGAGGTGCTACCCAGAGTCTNGTCGGTAAGCCACCATCGACTTGTTTTAAGACTTCTGCTGCAGCNCGGAAGTGGCCAATATTAGTCATGCATGATCCTATGAAAACNTCATCTATCTTTGTGCCGGCNACCTCGGAAAGGGTTTTAATATCATCTGGNTCGTTAGGGCAAGCCAATAAAGGTTCTTTAATTTCATTCAGATCAATTTCAATAACTTTAAAATATTCAGCNTCTGNGTCAGGTTCCAAAAGCACNGGGTTAGCCAACCACTCTTCCATNGCTTGCGCNCTNCGCTCAAGCGTTCTNGNGTCTTGATAGCCATTGTCAATCATCCANCGAAGCATAGTTATGTTGGAATGGAAATATTCAATTATAGGCTCTTTATNCAACCTTATNGTGCAACCGCCTGCGGACCTTTCAGCCGAAGCATCAGAAATTTCAAAAGCTTGCTCTACTTTCAGGTTAGGTAAGCCCTCTATCTCTAGTATTCGTCCAGAGAAGATATTTTTCTTGCCTTTTTTCTCGATAGTCAAATCGCCACTTTGTATTGCAGCGTAAGGTATAGCATTTACTAAATCTCTTAGCGTGATGCCGGGCTGCATTTCACCCTTAAACCTGACCAAGACNGATTCAGGCATATCAAGGGGCATAACGCCAGTAGCAGCCGCAAAAGCGACCAGCCCTGACCCGGCTGGNAAAGAAATTCCGATAGGAAATCTGGTATGNGAATCTCCNCCGGTTCCAACAGTNTCCGGGAGTAGCATTCGGTTTAACCANGANTGTATTATCCCATCCCCAGGCCNAAGCGAAATACCACCTCTCGTATGAATAAAATCTGGCAATGAATGCTGAGTTTCTATATCGACTGGTTTGGGATACGCAGCGGTGTGGCAAAACGATTGCATCACCAGATCAGCCGAGAAACCTAGGCATGCGAGATCCTTCAGCTCATCTCTGGTCATGGGACCAGTAGTATCTTGACTACCGACAGTTGTCATTTTTGGCTCGCAGTAACTGCCAGGGAGCACCCCTTCGACACCGCAAGCTCTGCCGACCATTTTTTGTGCCAGAGTAAAACCGTTTGGAGCATCNGAACTGCCGACTGGTGATTTGAATATGTCTGACGGTCCCAGATTAAGTGTCTCTCTTGCTTTTTGTGTTAAACCTCTTCCGATAATGAGCGGTATACGGCCGCCGGCTCTTACTTCGTCTAGCAGTACATTTGTNTTAAGTTCGAAATTCGAAAGCAATCTTTGGTCTTCATGACTTTTTACGGTGCCCTCATAAACATTAATATCAATAATGTCTCCAGTATTNAGCTGGTCAACATCNCACTCAAAGGGCAGTGCTCCAGCGTCTTCCATGGTGTTAAAAAATATAGGAGCAATTTTCCCNCCTATACAAACACCGCCTGCTTTTTTATTNGGTATGTAGGGTATTTCATCTCCAATATGCCATAAGACGGAATTAGTTGCAGATTTTCTGGAGGAGCCTGTCCCCATGACATCTCCAACTAACGCAATTGGNAANCCAAGTTCTTTTAATTCCGCGATTTGCTTCTCAANATCAGTAATTCCCTCTCGAGAATTTTTATACATAGCTTTCGCATGGAGAGGAATATCTGGTCTTGACCACGCATCCTGAGCAGGTGATAGATCATCTGTATTAGTTTCTCCTGGAACTTTCAAAACCGTAACTGTCAAGCGCTCGTCAATTTCAGGACGGCTCGTAAACCACTCCGCATCAGCCCATGATTGTAAAACCCGTTGCGCTTGTTCATTACCTTTACTTGCTAGATCTGATACATCGTAAAAGGCATCAAACATNAGAAGGGTTTTCGAAAGCTGATCGGCGGCAGCCTCACTCAAGTCTTTGTCTTCGAGAAGTCCTACCAGCGTTGATATGTTATAGCCCCCTAACATGCTTCCCAATAGTTCTACCGCCAAACTTTTTCCTATCAATGGGGATGCTATCTCATCTTTAACTATAGCCGACAAAAATCCTGCTTTTACGTATGCNGCTTCATCAACACCCGGNGGAACTCTGTTAGTTATNAAATCTACTAGAAGTTCNTCTTCNCCTGCGATCGGATTCTTTAAAAGGTCGATGAGACTGGCAACCTGACTTGCAGAAAGAGGTTTTGGTAAAATTCCCATTTCCGCGCGTTCGGCAACATGCTTTTTATATTCTTCTAACAAAGTATTGTCCTCTTGACCTCTGTAAAAAATATTTTTTGAGTNTAGTTCNCNAGGTCANGAATAATTGATCGTAANTAGNTCAATTAGNTTTTTTTCTAAAGTCAGTCTCTATAGTAATTTTGGCCGCTTTTTNATGTAATACCTAGTNTAGTTCNAACCAAAGAGGAANTTGCTAAACTAGTTTGAGTTAGGANGCGTATTTTATTGTATTCTGAGAACAAAACACAAATACTACTTCTANAATACGAAAGCGCNTCAAGNGAGATTTATATTGCTCGTGGCGTTTTATAATGCTGAGTATCATAAAATCATATATGAAAGCCCCTAAAACGCCATGCATAGGTATTTGNTCNACAACATCNTTAGGTGATCCTGTTTGTAGGGGTTGTAGACGTTTCTCTTTTGANGTAATCAAATGGAANAGNTATGGACCTCAAGAAAAAAAAGCAGTTCTGAAGCGTATTGAGAAGCTGGTTAGTCAAATTTTTGAAAACAAGTTTCATATTCAAAGTGAGAAAACTTTACAGTTAGAGCTAAAGAGGTTGAATGTGCCTTTTGATCCGGAGCTCTCTCCTTACTGTTGGCTCCATAACTTATTTAAAAAACGTAAAGATCTTATCCAAAATTTGTCGGAATATGGTGTTTCAGTCCATAAAGAGTTTTCTGATGTTCCCTTTGATCAGCTAATAGCAGAAGTAGATTCGGAGTTGCAGATTCTGAGTAGCGCCCATTTGCAGCGATATTTTAAAGTCCCTAGTTAAAGCGACATTTAGGATGTTTTTTCAATCGTTTGATAAGGCGAAGGATTTAAGGCTCAACCTATTGTTATATAGTTCTGCCCACCAGCCTCTCTCGTCCCAGTCACCAAGAACNATCCTCTGCGCTGTTTGAGTTGATAANTTTTTAGATTTAACTTTTAGTTCATGAATTGCNGGGCGATGGGTATGNCCATGCAAGATTTTAGATACATGATACTTCTGAAATAATTTTAGAACTTCCTCTTGATTTACATCCATAATAGAGTCAGATTTTAAGGAAGTTTCGGATTTTGATTTATCTCTAGCTTCTTGAGCAAAATTTCTTCGCTCTTCAACCGTTTTACTTAAGAATTCTTCTTGCCAGCTCTTATTTCGGACAAGGGTTCTAAATTGCTGATACTCTGCATCGTCGGTACATAGAGTATCTCCGTGAAGTAATAGCAGATTTTCATCTCCTGNGCTTATTATATGATGATCCTCAAGAATAGTTGCTCCACAGCGTTTTGCATAATCGTTGCCTATCAAAAAATCTCTGTTGCCATGCATTATGTAAACTGATGGTCCGCACTTTGAAAATTCGCAGAGCTTTTCTGAGACCTTTAGTTCGACATCTGAAACTGTATCGTCGCCAATCCACACTTCGAAAAGGTCACCTAAAATATACAGTGCATTACAATTATTCTTATTTTCGTCTAGGAACTGAAAAAAACCGGTCACTATATCTGGTCTTGAGCAATCGATATGGAGATCTGAAATGAAAAGGCGTCTATCAGGCAAAACTAGGCTTCTTCAATGCGCTTTACTGAACTTATGAGCACATCTTCCTCGGGAACATCCTGATGCCCAAGCTGTGAACCCGTTTTGCACNCCTTTATTTTATTTATGGTGTCCATTCCTTCTACAACTTTTCCAAAAACGGCATATCCCCATCCCTGAGANGAAGTATCCTTATGGTCCAAGAAAAAATTATCACTCACATTTATAAAAAACTGCGATGAAGCCGAATGAGGGTCTGCCGTTCTCGCCATTGCGAGTGTTCCAAGCTCATTTGACAAACCATTATTGGCTTCATTTTCTATTGATTCCTCTGTTGATTTTTGTGTCAGCCCCGGCTCAAATCCGCCGCCTTGAATCATAAAGTCATTAATCACTCGATGAAAGATTGTTCCATCATAAAAACCGGAATCAGCGTAATTTTGGAAATTTTTAGATGAAATTGGAGCATTCGCAAAATCTAACTCAACCGTGAATGAACCATAATTGGTTTCAAAAACAAACATTTTCTCTCCCTACTAATTTTTGTTTAGAACAATGTTTCATGCTCACTTGAAGTCCAGCTATAATAAGCTTTTTAATGAAATCTAGATAGTCTCGCAATTCAGTGAGTTTTAAACCCATAATTTGAGTAACCTATGAAAGATCATGGCTTGAAAGCTCCATCCAATTTTATTCGAAGTATGATCTCGAAAGATATCTCGTCTGGAAAGCATTCAGGGCGTGTCTTAACACGATTTCCTCCTGAGCCGAATGGATATCTTCATATCGGTCATGCGAAATCCGTTTGTTTGAATTTTAGTTTAGCAAGGGAGAACAATGGTGCTTGTAATTTAAGATTTGATGACACTAACCCGGAGAAAGAGAGCCAAGAATATGTTGATGCGATAAAGGAAAACATTAAGTGGTTGGGTTTTAAGTGGAATGGTGATGTTCGTTATTCCTCAAATTATTTTGACCACCTCTATAACTTAGCTATGCAGTTAATACAAAATGGCAAAGCTTTTGTTTGTAGCCTAAGTGCTGAGCAGTCTCGAGAGTTCCGTGGAACGTTGACTGAGCCTGGTAAAAAGAGTCCAGATCGGAATAGATCGATACAAGAAAATTTGAATTTATTCGAGCGTATGCGAGATGGCGAGTTCCCAGATGGTGCCTACACCCTGAGAGTTAAGATAGATATGGAATCTCCAAATATTAATATGAGGGATCCGATTATCTATAGAATTCGACATGCTAGGCATCATCAGACCGGCGATAAGTGGTGTATTTATCCTACTTACGATTTCACGCATTGTATTTCTGATGCAATTGAGAACGTGACACACTCTTTATGCACACTCGAATTTGAGGATCATAGACCCTTATATGATTGGATTTTAAATAACTTGGATTCGGATTCATTGCGGGTGATCAGTGATCTATCCGACAGTGACATGACCTTTGTCTTACCTCAACAAACCGAGTTCGCCAAATTAAAGTTAAATTACACGATTATGGGTAAGCGAAAACTTAAAGAAATGGTTGAAATGGATTTAGTTGATGGATGGGATGATCCAAGGTTACCTACTTTAGCAGGCATGAGGCGTAGAGGGTTTACGGCGGCTTCGATCCGCAATTTTTGTGAAATTGCTGGCGTAAGTCGCTCTGAAGGTACTGTCGATTTAAGTATGCTAGAGCATTGTGTGAGGGAAGACTTGGATCAGTGCGCTTCAAGAGTCATGTGTGTTCTTAACCCAATGAAGGTAACCATCAGGAATATTAAGAAAGGTGAAGTCGAAAATTTAAGCTTACAAAATCACCCAAAAAACGANTCAATGGGAACGAGGACTGTACCATTTACGCGTGAGATTTATATCGANAAGTCTGATTTTGAAGAAAATCCAGAACCTGGATTCAAAAGGTTAGTGCTCGGGGGTGAAGTAAGACTTCGGGGATCCTATGTGATTAAGTGCGAAGAAATTTTGCGAGATAGTGAGGGAGAAATTATNGAACTGATCTGTTCCGCAGACAGAGAAACACTGGGTAGGCGTCCTGAGGGACGAAAAGTAAAGGGAGTCATACACTGGGTATCTGCAGTATATGGTCAAGAGGTCTCGCTAATGCTCTACGACAGATTATTCATGGTAGAAAATCCAGAGGCTAAAGAGATTACAGATTACAAAGAATTTCTTAATCCTGAGTCTTTGTCNGTAGTAAAAAATTGTGTGATCGAACCCTCTGCCNTAGAGAGCCGGGAAAGAAAGCATTATCAATTTGAGAGAGAAGGCTATTTTATTCTGGATATAGAGGTGGAAAGTAAGGAATACCCCGTATTTAACCGCACAATCACCCTCAGAGATTCTTGGGGTAAATAGGCCAACTAAGAACAATGCTTAATATATACAACACACTAAGTCACGAGAAAGAAAAATTTATTCCTATCAAGAAAGAAAAAGTTGGGATATATGTCTGTGGCCTTACAGTTTATGACTATACTCATTTAGGGCATGCTCGCATGCTTGTTGCATTCGATGTAATCGTGCGACACCTTCGAGCTAAAGGGTTGAATGTTACCTATGTGCGAAATATTACGGACATTGACGATAAAATTCTTGAAAGAGCTTTAAAGAATGATGAGGTTTTTTCAGATCTCACCGCTCGCTTTATAAAGGCAATGCATGAAGATGAAAAAGCTTTAGCGGTAGTGCCTCCCGATATCGAGCCCAGGGCAACCGATTACATACCACACATGATAGATCTNATAGAGATTCTTATAAGAAAAGATCATGCTTACAAAGCAGAGAATGGGGACGTTTACTTTTCGGTTGCGAATTACCCAGAGTATGGAAGGCTATCAAGAAAGAAAATGGATGAGCTCCTAGAGGGTGCTCGCATTGAGATTGGGGAATTGAAACGAGATCCAAGAGATTTTGCTTTATGGAAATCCTCTCCTGACGGAAGCGTGGGGTGGGATTCTCCATGGGGTTATGGCAGGCCGGGATGGCATCTTGAGTGTTCGGCGATGTCTATGGATACATTAGGCGAATGTTTCGATATACACGGTGGAGGCTCAGATTTATTGTTTCCACATCATGAAAATGAAATTGCTCAGTCATGCTGTGCCTCCGGGCAAAAATTCGCCAANTATTGGATGCACAATGGCCCACTCCGAGTCGACAATGAAAAAATGTCAAAATCTCTTGGCAACTTTTTCACGGTTAGGGAAGTTTTAAAAAAATATAACCCAGAAGTTGTTCGTTATTTGCTAATTTCAAGTCATTATCGAAGCCCTATTAACTATTCGGATCAAAGTCTTAAGCAATCATCTAAGGCCTTAGAACGAATTTACATTGGGCTTAAAGATTTAGATATTATGAATGCAAAAGCATTGGTGAATAGTCACTTTGAGNGAGCATATTTCGCAGCCATGGATGATGATTTNAATACACCAGCCGCATTAGGTGTGTTGTTTGAAATGGTAGCTGAGGTTAATAAGGCAAGAGATACTGACATCGATCGCGCGTGCGAATTGGGTAAACTAATCGTAAAGTTAGGTAATTTTTTAGGAATTTTGTATTCAACTCCCAACGAATTTTTGATGGGAACAGAATCTTCTGATGTGGATAAGAATGAAATTGAAAATTTGATAAAAGAAAGGGAAATAGCAAGAGACGAGAAAAACTGGCAAAGAGCTGATGAAATTAGAGCTCAACTGTCCGATATGAAAGTGGTTGTAGAGGACGGTGCGTCAGGAAGCAAATGGCGTATAGATAGATAAGTCTTTATAACTAAATTGATTTGCTAGCCAATTGACGNCAATAGCAAGACACGAGTATTATGCCGTCCTCTCAAAATGGAAGGCAGTTTGAAAGATCGGGGTATAGCGCAGTCTGGTAGCGCGCTTGCTTTGGGAGCAAGATGTCGGGAGTTCAAATCTCTCTACCCCGACCAATTTTTAATAGTAATTAAGTTTTTATGGTGACTGTAGCTCAGCTGGTAGAGCCCCGGACTGTGACTCCGGTTGTCGTGGGTTCGAGCCCCATCAGTCACCCCAATTTCCTATTAATTCTCACATTAGCTTTTCACTTAGTATATAAATGCAGTGGATTTATAAGGATATTGCATGATTTTNGCGCCCGTAGCTCAACCGGATAGAGCACCTGCCTTCTAAGCAGGGGGTTGGAGGTTCGAGTCCTCCCGGGCGCGCCATAGCCCGTTGTTTTGTTTTTCAGTTGAAATAGTATAAATATCAACAAGTTGAAGATATTTTAACTTTGATCTCCTGCTGCTTAGGTGAGCAAGCTTTAGTAAATAATCATTTAAAACAACTATTTACTAAAGAAACCTTTTGTAAAGACGATAAAATCGCTTGTAAGAAGTGGAAATATAATGGCCTAGGTTAGGATTGGTTTCTTAGCGCTAGGCCTTTTCATTTCAAGTTAAGAATGTTTTTCAGTCTGCCGGGGTATTATTGTTGATTTTTCGTTAGGAATCATAACAATGTNGTCCTGGCCACTACTNCGCCATNGTTNGAGAGAAATTAGTTCATAAAAACCAGACCTTTTTGCTNNAGAGCCTTTTCTTTTATCTTTACTCCCATCAAGCTTACGAGTATTAAATGTAAGTATTTCGTAATTTTGTGGTAAATAACTACTTAATTCTTCGATACTNNCGAACGATAATTGTTGCCCATAAGTNATTTCGCACACTATAACNGGTCTTTCCTCTTCAATTGTTCTCGATAGTCCTTTTATTACTTTCTTTTCAAATCCTTCGACATCAATTTTAATAAGTTTTATGTTTTTCCAGGAATCGCTTTCTATGACTTGGTCGCCTTCCTGCAGTTCTAATTTTCCATAACTTGTATTACCTTTACCNATTGAACTTTCATCAAATGATCCTATCCCTTCGTTGTTTCCTGTTGGAGCATAATAATTCAGAGTTTCGCGTCGGTCACTCAGACCGGTTTCAAAAATTTGGATATTTGAGATATTGTTATGAGCGATTTGTTNTTTAAATTGCATGTTNACTTTAGGATATGGCTCAAAGGCNAGTACTTGCGATGCAAATTTAGATAAAAAAATTGAATGGTGTCCAACATTCGCACCTATGTCCATAAAAATGGTTTTAGGTGTTTCAGTTATTAAGGCGTTTAAAGTATCCCTTAAAAAGAAGAGAAGTGGTTTTTCGAAAGCACCATAGAAAAAAACATTTGCATCAATGTTGTTATTCAAATTGCCTTTGTATTTGAGTCCGTAAAAGTCTTTTGAAAATGCATAGTCAGGAGTCTTTCCATTGCGGCGTAGTTGTCGATAAAGAAATTTGCGCCAAGTCTGGTTGTTGCCAGCTGTTTTCCAGAGGAATACCAAAAAATTTAGAAAAGCAGAGTTCATTACGGACCTACCTTTNGTTGAACGATATGGGCGANAATTTNGAATTAAGGTAAAGCGGATGGGATGGAGAGTTATCTTTATTTTTGCGTATGCAGAAGAGGTTCTTTAAGTAATNTGTTACCTCAGTTGATCTGTCTTTATACATTCCNGCNGATCCCCANCACGCAACGGTTAGGGNGCTGCGATTGTAGGCCTTTTTGATCCAGTGATCATTATAGCGACCTATTGGTGACTCTTCATTGAATAAATCAACTGGATCAGTTGCTCGAAAAGCGAAAAGGTTTACAACCTCTAAAGAATTAAAGCCCCAATAAATAGCGAATTTTACACATCTCCGAATTGTCGGATCATCCGTGTGACTGTCTGCGGTGGAGGGGTTAAGGCCAATGAAAAGGACTTGGTTCTTAGAGTCCGTTGTCCAAGACCTTTTCAAACTGTATCGGTACAATTTTGATTTAGAGAATTTACAACGAGTTGAAATATACTTCATCTGAATGATTCTGCCTAATCACAATTAACAATCTGTATTTCAAATTTCAATGGTTATTTTAGAATATAAGTAAGGAGATCGGGTTTTTAACAAGCTGTTAGAAATTACTATATACTGTAATTTGAGTATTTAAGCGTAAATTAGCATGCTAGCAATTATTGGTGGAACAGGTTTTGATGGTATTCAAGGATTTAAAGAATCTGGATTTAAGCGCATTTTAACTCCTTTTTCAAAAGATCGCGTGATAATCGAGTTATATTCAAAAAACTCTGCGACGGTGGCTGTTGTTTTGCGACATGGTAAAAAGCATCATGTTCCACCGCATAAAATTAATTATCGAGCCAACATTTGGGCTCTTCATGCCATAGGTGTTGAGAGTATTATAGCGATAAATGCGATTGGAGGAATAAATCCAAAGGCAGAGCCGGGGGCATTCATAATACCGGATCAAATAATTGACTATTCGCACGGAAGGGATGCGACCTTCTATGAAGAAAATTTGGATCAAGTGACTCACATAGATTTTACGGACCCGTTTACAGAAGAATTGCGGCAGATAGTTAAAGACGCTTTTCATGCTGCTAATAAAAATTCAAATGAGAAAAGAATACTTCTTGATAATGGCGTGTATGGATGCACGCAGGGGCCAAGGCTGGAGACTGCTGCAGAAATTAATCGTCTTCGTCAAGATGGTTGTGACATTGTTGGTATGACGGTTATGCCCGAAGCAGCGCTTGCCAGAGAGCTGAAATTGGATTACGCGTCGCTCGCTTTATGTGTAAATTGGGCGGCAGGCGTCACAGATGAAAAACTAGTTATGGATACAATAAATTTAATAGCAAAGGAAGGGATGGATTTTTTGAGCGATATAATAGCCGAAGTTATAAAGCGAAAATTTCAAAGATGAAAAAACGGCATATTCTTAAAATGTTTGTCAATTTTTATCTGGATGGCACACTATAAGGCTTCACTGAAATCACTAATCCGAGCGCAGGGTGATCCAGATAATGGAATTCATTACTGCGCATCTCTCTACTTTGTTCCATTACGTAAACGTTATTGGGAAAATAAGTGAGTGACGATGAATTTTCTCTGCTCTCTATTCGAATGGATTCTGGGATTTGCGGGAGTTTCCATTCGGAAGATGAATCTTTTACGATACTATATTCAATNAGCCAAATGTGCGTATCTACGACAACCCTATCTTCATTTTCATTAAATCGAATCGTAACGCTTCCTTGAAGTTCATGGTTGTCACCATATCTTAGCCCACCCTCAATATAAATCGGTACCGCATTTGAACTTTGTCGCACGGCTTGTCGCCATAGGCCATGGTAGAGTAATCTGTGATCAGATGAGCGTTCAAGTGTTCTATTTGTCTGTTGAAAATCACTGTCGCTGGGAGATAACTGGGTAAAGTCATCCCGGCTAAAATCAAATAGCTTGAAATTGCTTTCAGTGCTTTTTATCCGCGGACGGATATTTTTGAGTTGATCGTTTCTAATCATGGCATCGATTTCTTCTTGCGAAGCCGACCCTGTAACACTTGATCTGTCATCTAAATTATGATCGGATAGAAAAAGGTCAGTGAGTAGCGAAAGTTTTCGCATATTCTCTGGATAATTTAATTCATAGTCACTTGGCAGCCAAGATTCGGCATTTCTGTCTTCAATGTTTTCATTACTGAAAATGGATAATTCGATTTGAAACCAGCGTTCCTGAGCAACTGAGTAACTGCTGATAAGAAAGCTAAAGAGGAAGTTTAGGTGGTATCTCGCTAATCTTTTGAATAAATGAATTTTCATTCTTTAATTATCTGATTGTTTAGTTTCAATTTCTCTAAAATATCGCTAACAAATTTTAGTTGGGAGTCTGGATCATCACTGCTAAAGGAAAAGCTTAATCGATGTGCGTCCACCAGTTTGTATAGTTTCGGACATTTTTGAACGAGATTTATTATACATTCAGGATCAACGTTTGTTGATTGGCTAAATTGAATATTACCTGAACGGCTGCCTGACTCAATTTTTTTTATGCCAAATAATTCAGCTTTCTGCTTCAGAGTAGTTATAAGNAACAAGCGTTTNAANGGCGGAGGTAGCATGCCAAAGCGATCAATCATTTCTATTTGTAATTCATCTAACGCTTCAGTGTCTGAGGCAGNAGATATTCTTTTGTACATAATTAGTCGCGAATGGACGTCGGGTAAATAATCTTCGGGTATAAGTGCTGGAATTCTTAAATTTATNTCTGTTCTTGATTTGGAGTCAGATTCATTTGCGGGGATTTTGCCGCTCTTAATGGCCTTGATCGCATCTTCTAACATTTCAAAGTAAAGTGAAAAACCTATTTTTTGTATGTGGCCGCTTTGCTCATCTCCGAGTAANTCTCCGGCACCTCTTATCTCAAGGTCATGGCTTGCAAGCGTGAATCCTGCGCCGAGAGTGGTTGCTGCTTGAATTGCTTCGATCCGTTTGTAAGCATCTGTGCTAAGTTTGGTCTGGTTAGGCATAAGGAGGTAAGCATAGGCTTGATGGTGAGATCTGCCTACGCGACCCCTTAGTTGGTGTAATTGTGCTAAACCGAATTTATCCGCTCGGTTAATTACAATAGTATTTGCGCTGGGTATGTCAATGCCGGTTTCTATGATCGTAGTGCAGACCAGAATGTTGTATTTTTTATGATAGAAATCAGCCATTATTTTTTCTAGANCTCTTTCAGGCATTTGACCATGAGCAACACATACTCTTGCTTCTGGAATTAGACTCTCTATTTTTTCTGAAGCTTGCACGATGGTTTTCACTTCATTATGTAGATAGAAAACCTGTCCACCTCGNAGCAACTCTCGTGTGAGGGCTTCTCTTANTATGCTTTCTTGATACTCCCGCACAAAGGTTTTAACAGATAGTCTGCGAGCTGGGGGTGTAACAATTAGAGAAAGATCTCGAATCTCAGAAAGCGCCATATTTAATGTTCTGGGTATTGGTGTTGCAGTCAATGTCAGGATGTCTGCGTCCGTTCGCATTGTCTTCAGTTTCTCTTTTTGTCGAACTCCAAATCTATGTTCTTCATCAACAATAATTAGGCCTAGGTTTTTATATTTGATCTCGGTATGAAGGAGTTTGTGAGTTCCGATAAGAATGTCAATGCAGCCTTTTTCAGCCCGTTTTAAGATTTCCTTTTGTTCAGATGCTGATTTGAATCGAGAAACCTGTTCTACGATAATCGGCCAGCCAGAAAATCTATCTCTGAAACTTTCATAGTGTTGCTGTGCAAGCAGCGTTGTAGGAACCAATATAACAACTTGCTTGCTGTTTTTAACTGCTAGAAAAGCCGCTCGCATTGCGACTTCTGTTTTTCCGAAACCAACATCCCCACAGATAAGTCGATCCATTGGTCGATCACTTTGCATGTCTGTAATAACACTCTCGATCGCATTCGCCTGATCAGGAGTTTCTTCGAAGGTAAATGCTGACGAAAANTTACTATACTCGGCTTGATCTAATTTGTATTTGAANCCACTTNGGGCTTCTCGTTTAGCATAAACCTCNAGTAACTCGGTAGCGACGTCATGTATNTTTTCAGCNGCCTTTCTTTTAGATTTNCTCCAACTTTCGTTTCCAAGCGTGTCAAGTATGACAGATTNCTGTTCACCTCCGCTGTATCGACTGATTAGGTGTAAAGAGGTGACCGGGATAAAAAGCTTTGTGGCTTTCGCATATTCTAGGACCAGAAACTCCGTCGCCTGGTCATCAGTAGTTATGGTCTCCAATCCGCGGTATCTTCCAACTCCATGTTCAAAATGAACAACGGCATCATNGACCTTTAATTCCGCCAGNTTTTTGAGAATAAGTTCTNCATTNTCTGAGGCTTTTCGNCGCATACGGCGTTGNGTAACTCTTTTNCCAAAAAGTTGNCTCTCAGTGATAACGGCGAGGTTTTCATTGCGAGCGAGCATTCCTTGATCTAATGGCGCGGTTGTTATGCCGATTCGTGATGCCTCTTTGAGAAATTCATGAATGCTCATTGTTTTATCTGGGTAAATATTGGATCGCTCGAGCAGCTCAATAACCACTTCTTGGCGCCCCTCAGTTTCAGCGCAAAAAATGATTTTTCCTTGGAACTCCGACGTAAAGTTAGCAAGATTAGTTAAGCGATCGTTCTTAGTATCCAGGCTTAAAGATTCGGATAATTCTGTGACGTTGTAATTCTGAGCATTTTTGTGTTGCTTGAATTCAATTTGTCTGTAGTGCTTTAGCTTTGACATAAGAATGTCAGGCTCTACAAAGACCTCCCTAGGGTTAAGAATTGGATTGAATCGATCTATTTGNTTGTCGGAATACCTGTTGTGGANATCTTGCCAAAAATTGTTNCCTGAACTATAAACATCTCCAGCTTTTATCATTACGGAATTTGANGGTAGAAATTCGAACACGGTGTCTAAGGATTCAAAAAATAAGCTCANATAGTACTCAAGACCTGGCGACGCGATACCNTTACTTACATCTTGATAGATCGGGCACTGCCGTGGATCAACATCGAAAAATTCATGNAAGTTTGTTCTGAAATTTCNGATACTANCTTCGTCAAGTGGAAATTCCTTGGCTGGCAGAAGTTTAATTTCTNTAACTTTTGAAATAGATCTCTGTGTTTCTGGATCGAAAGTTCTTAGCGTCTCTATTTCATTGTCGAACAAATCGATACGATAGGGCAGCGTTGATCCCATGGGATATATGTCTAGAATCGAGCCTCGAATTGTAAACTCACCGTGGTCAAGTACTGTATTAACCGATTTATAGCCAGATTCTACTAAGTCACCTTTTACTTGATCTAATTCCAGTTGTTGACCTACAACAAGATCAAGACTGTTGGAGACTATATATTCCCTCGGTGGTAGTTTGTGCATAAGGCTGGGCATTGAGATCACAAGAATGCCCCTGGTTAGCTTCGGAAGGTTGTAAAGCGTGCGCAGGCGCTCAGAAGTAATATCTTGGTGTGGCGAAAAGTTATCATAGGGCAAAGTTTCCCAGTCTGGCAGCGCAAATACTGGTAAGTGGTCAAAGCCTTCAGAAAAATAGGTCAATTCCCTTAAAAAATGTTCAACCTTCTCATTACTCTCACAGATAAGAACAATTGGTGCATCAGCTGCGTTGGCAGCATGGCAAACTCCNANACTTTTGGCACAACCAGCGATGCCANCCCAGTAGGTTGTCATTGATNTGTTTTCAGGGAGAGTCGGATCAAAAATTGAGTTCATGTTTGTGTAATCGCGTCGCGATCAAGTCAAGAATGAGAGTNGTACTCGCAAAGGTTTTNTCTTCGNGTGAGTCAATTGTAGCTCAATTAACATGGGTTTAAACCAATTGTGCGTCGGTAGAATATACTTTAATTCGATCATACGGATTATTTGGCGGGCTGGTTGCATAGGATTTCCTTTCGCAACATAATGNTGAGCTCTTATGGTTTTTAATTCTATATAAAAGGGGATTTTGTGGAGCGTCCAAGCGTAGATGATTATTTTGGTGACTGGAAGCAACGTGAAGCTTTGGTTCAAGAAATGATCCCAGTTATNGGTCAACTATTCAGCCAGCGGGATGTAGGTATATTTATATACGGACGACCTCTCCATAATCGATCAGTAACTTTTATAATGAAGTCCCATCGTTTCGTGCGTCAAGTTGAGAGAAATGAAATGTCAGAATTCGAATCACATCCCATGTTAATGGCGATGGCGAAACTCGACTTATGGCATGCTCAAATTGATCTCGGTAAGCTCACAGTCCGATACATGGAGCATCAACAGAGGGAGGGAGATAGCTCTTTGTCGGAGGATGATTTTGTTCGAGCGGAATTGGGTTACCTGGATGGTTTAAAAGAGAAACCCATCGAAAAATCTCAAGATTTGGTTCTCTATGGCTTCGGTCGAATTGGTCGATTAATGGCGCGATTATTGATAGAGAGAACATCCACCGGGGAGGTGATGCGCTTAAGAGCGATTGTCGTGAGGCCAGGCGGAGAAGGTGACCTTGAAAAAAGAGCCAATCTGTTTACCTCCGATTCGGTGCATGGGGCTTTTCAAGGGACCTTAAGAGTCGACTCGGAGAATGGCTGCTTAATCGCAAACGGCAATGTGATTCGAGTAATTTATGCCAACTCACCTGANGAAATAGATTATACGGCGTACGATATTAGTGACGCTCTCATTATNGACAATACGGGTAAGTGGNGAGACGAAGAGGGTTTGTCTTTGCATCTTCANTCAAAGGGCGCATCTAAGGTAATTTTAACAGCTCCAGGCAAAGGTTCGTTAAAGAATATTGTTTACGGAATTAATGATCATCAAATGTCTGCTGATGACAAGATAATTACCGCTGCATCATGCACCACAAACGCNATCGCGCCAGTTCTAAAAGTGGTAAATGACAAATTTGGCATAAGCCATGGTCATGTAGAGACAGTCCATGCTTACACAAATGATCAGAATCTCATTGATAATTATCATAAGGGAAGCAGAAGGGGTAGGTCGGCGGCCTTAAATATGGTTTTNACCGAAACTGGGGCGGCTAAAGCCGTTGTTAAAGCTGTACCAGAGCTCGCCGGAAAGTTGACCGGTAATGCCGTGCGCGTGCCAATTCCGAATGTTTCTATGGCAATCATGAATTTAAACTTGCTTAAGGAAACCACAAAAGATGAACTCAATGAATTTCTGAGAGATATTGCGTTGCATTCTAACTTACAAAACCAAATCAGCTACACGCAGTCTCCGGATGCGGTATCCAGTGACTTTGTGGGAACAAGGGAAGCGGGTATCGTTGATGCAAATGCGACCATAGCCCAGGGGAAAAACTGCGTGCTATACCTTTGGTATGACAATGAGTTTGGATATTGTTGTCAGGTGGCTAGAATGGTTTATAAAATGGTTGGAGTCGATTATCAGCTGTACCCAAAAGAGCAAGATTGAAAAGCTTCATAATTTGACGTGGTAAAGGACCTGGCTAAATACCTCTTCGCCCTTAGCATACTGCTAACCTGCTTGATTGTCGTCGGAGTTAACAAAGAGCAGAGAAGCCTTTATCAATTCTCTGGCT
>PBXX01000093.1 GCA_002727755.1 Gammaproteobacteria bacterium
AAGTTCTCCATTGCTATTAAGATTCGCAATAACGTGGTCTGGATTAATGATATCAACATCATGATCTTCTTGAATATCCGCTGCCGTAACAACTCCTGGACCATTCTTGGAAATCGAAAGGATAGCTTCATCCCTTTCGTTCAATACAACCGCTAAGCCCTTTAAATTGAGCAGTATCTCGATGACATCTTCACCTACACCCTCGATCGTGCTGTACTCGTGCACCACTCCATCTATTTCAACTTCCTCAATTGCGCTACCCGGCATAGAAGAAAGCAAAATTCTTCTCAATGCATTTCCAAGAGTATGCCCAAAACCCCTTTCTAGCGGCTCTAATACTACTTTAGAGTGGCAGTTATCATATTCATCAACTTGTATTACTTGTGGCGTAAGAAAGTCTGATAAAGATATTTGCATGTCACCTATCCTTTTATATTTTTGGTATCTACTTCGAATACAATTCGACGATCAAGTTTTCGTTAATCTCTGAGGGGAGCTCCAGACGATCGGGCTTGCGAGTAAACTCGCCTTCCATTTTGGACTGATTAACTGATACCCAATCGACTTCAGTACGTTGAGCTGACAATTCTAGTGCGGATTTGACTCTCAATTGTTGCTTAGACTTCTCTCTCACGCTAACTACATCACCTGCCCTAACTTGGTAGGACGGAATATTGACTACATCTCCATTCACACAAATGGATTTATGAGAGACTAACTGACGAGCCTCGGCTCTAGTTGAGCCAAAACCCATACGATAAACAACATTATCTAGTCGACATTCCAATAGCTGAAGCAAATTTTCACCAGTAGCTCCTTTTAGCCGCGCAGCTTCCTTATAATATCCTCGGAATTGCTTTTCTAGAACGCCGTACGTGCGTCTTACCTTTTGCTTTTCTCGGAGCTGAACTCCGTAGTCTGATAGACGCCCTCTCCTCTGGCCATGTTGGCCTGGATTAGTATCAGTTTTACATTTGCTATCGATAGGTCGAACGCCACTCTTCAAGAAGAGGTCTGTTCCCTCACGACGAGCTAACTTACAAGTAGGGCCTAAATAACGGGCCATAATTTATCTCCCATTTACACTCGACGCTTCTTTGGCGGTCGGCAACCATTGTGTGGAATTGGTGTTACGTCAGTTATATTACTAACCTTCAATCCGCAAGTATTTAGAGCTCGAACCGCTGACTCTCGCCCCGGACCAGGACCATTTACTTTCACATCTAGATTTTGGAGCCCATAAAGGTCCATCGCCTGCTTACCGGCTTTTTCAGCGGCTACCTGAGCAGCGAAAGGTGTGCTCTTCCTTGAACCTCTAAAACCGGATCCTCCGGCAGTCGCCCATGCCAAAGCGTTCCCTTGCCTATCTGTGATTGTTATGATGGTGTTATTAAAAGAGGCATGAATAAACGCAATGCCGTCTATCACAGTGCTACGTGCTTTCTTTTTTGTGGTTTTTGGTGTGGCCATCTAAATACCTTTCAAAATTATTTAACGTACTACTTTCTAATCGGTTTACGAGGGCCCTTTCGAGTCCGCGCATTAGTCTTTGTCCTTTGTCCTCGCACTGGCAACGACCGCCGGTGTCGTATTCCTCTGTTACAACCAAGATCCATCAATCTCTTAATGTTCATACTAACTTCGCGTCGGAGGTCACCTTCCGTGTTAAACTTCGCGACTTCTGATCTAATTAAATCCAACTGCTCCGCATCTAGTTCCGAAACTTTTTTGGAGGGTTCAATACCACTTGCCATACAAATATTCTGAGCAGCGGTCGGTCCAATCCCGTACACATAACGTAGCGAAATTACTATATGTTTGTCGTCTGGTATGTTGACTCCGGCAATACGCGCCATACAATTAACCCCGTTTGTTTTAGCCCTGTCTTTGCTTGTGTCGTGGCTCAACGCTGCATATAACCCGCACTGAACCGTTTCGCCTAATTATTTTGCAGTTTCGGCATATTTTTTTAACTGAAGTTCTAACTTTCATGATTTATTCTCCAAGAGATATCTCAGATTCCACTTCTACCATAATTACCCAGCTTGGATTTTTTCATTAAAGAGTCGTACTGATGAGACATCAGATGAGACTGTACTTGCGACCAAAAATCCATTGTAACCACTACAGAAATCAATAAAGCGGTACCACCCAAATTGAAAGGGACATTAGCCATCATCTGCATAAAGTTGGGAAGTAAGCACACCAATGTAATATAAATCGCACCAAACATTGTGAGACGTGTAATAACGCCATCGATATATTTTGCTGTCTGTTCACCCGGGCGTATTCCCGGAATGAAAGCCCCTGAACGTTTTAGATTTTCAGCCACATCCCGGGGATTAAATACTAGTGCGGTATAGAAAAAACAAAAGAATATGATCATAGCGCTGAAGATTATTATGTATAAAGGCTGCCCAGGACCTATAAGTAAAGCTAGATCTTGCAACCATTCGGCGCCCTCTGACTGCCCAAACCATTGACCTAAAGATGCCGGGAAAAGAAGGATACTACTCGCAAAGATAGCTGGAATTACCCCTGCCATATTAATTTTAAGAGGTAAATGGCTAGCCTGTGCTTGATACATCTTGCGACCTTGCTGTCGTTTTGCATAATTAACCGTGATGCGGCGTTGAGCTCGCTCCACGTAGACGATACCAGCAACGACTCCGACAGCAATCAATCCGACTATCAGTAGAAGAACACCACTAATTTGTCCTTCATATGCTTGAGTTAGGGATGAACCCACAGCGGCTGGAAATAGCGCCACAATGCCAGCAAATATCAACATTGAAATGCCGTTTCCTATTCCTTTTTCAGTAATTTGCTCTCCCAACCACATTAAAAACATCGCACCAGTAACCAAGGAAATTATCGCAGTCAAGTTGAAGGCAAGTCCTGGATTGTAAGCAATTGGTGCGAGCAAACCGACAGTCATTCCGGTCCCCTGAACAGTCGCTAGAGCTAAAGCACCATAGCGTGTGTACTGTGTAATTTTTCGGCGGCCCGATTCTCCCTCTTTCTTCAACTGATCCAATTGGGGACTCACAGCCGTGAGAAGTTGCATGATAATGGAAGCTGAAATGTAAGGCATGATGCCAAGAGCAACTATACTCATTCTTTCTAAAGCCCCGCCAGAAAACATATTGAACAATCCAGCAAAAGTGCCTTCGTTTTGTTCAAAGAAAGCTTGTAACTGCAAAGGATCAATGCCCGGAACAGGAATGTGTGTGCCGATTCGATACACAAAAATAGCAAAGAGAAGAAACAGTAAGCGCGACTTGAGCTCACCCAACCCGGCGCCAATGTTTTCTGGATTAATATTTGGTTTGTTTGCCATTTCCTTATTTCACTTTGCCTGATCTTAAGTTTTTAAACTTCTTGTAGTACTTTTCTCTACCGTGCTCTCTTTTTGCTCTGCGAATTAACCTTGATTTTCTGGCTCTTTTTGCTCTACGGTTTTGAATGACCGATCCACTTCACTATCAAAAATTTCGCCTCCAGCCTTTTCTATCGCCTCTCTGGCGCCTTTTGAAACAGGAAGGCCTTGTATTGTTAATTTCTTATCTACCTTGCCAGATAGCATGATCTTTACCCGTTTTGTTCCGGATGTAATGACTCCCGACTTTTTTAAGGTCTCGATCGATATATTTCCACCTTCTACTTTATTCAGCTCAGAGGTACGGACCTCTGACGTAACTTGCCCGATACGAGAAGTAAAGCCATACTTGGGCAATCGCATTTGAAGAGGCATTTGACCACCTTCAAAACCAGGCTTAACTTTACCTCCGCTTCTAGACTTTTGACCTTTGTGTCCACTCCCACAGGTTTTTCCCCACCCACTAGCCACACCACGACCAACTCTCTTCTTTGTTTTAGTACTACCAGACGCCGGACTGAGTTTATTTAACTCCATAACTATCTCTCTTATTCTACGCTTAACATATAGTTAATTTTCTGTATCATCCCCCGTACTGAAGGAGTATCCTCAACTTCCACTGATTGATTAACGCGACGTAATCCGAGACCCTTTAAGCACAATTTGTGCTTTGGCAAGGCGCCTATTGGACTCTTTTTTAAAGTGACTTTTACAGTCTTCTTTTTAGTCATNGAATCCTTCTTAAATTATTATNTATCATTGTTANAAAATTGCCGANGTAGATTNCTATCCAGCTAATTCACCNAGTTCTTTCCCNCGTTTCGCAGCTACNTCATCAGGCGATCTCATATCCCTTAAGCCTTTGTAGGTTGCCTGAACCACATTTACAGGGTTAGTAGAGCCGTAGCACTTCGCGAGGACGTTTTGAACTCCCGCTAACTCTAATATTGCCCTCATAGCTCCTCCCGCAATTACTCCTGTACCTTCTGATGCCGGCTGCATATAAACCTTCGAAGCTCCATGTCTAGAACGAATAGGATATTGCAGTGTGTTACCGTCGAGACCAACCGTAATCATATTGCGTCGGGCACTTTCCATTGCTTTTTGAATAGCCAAGGGGACCTCTCGTGCCTTACCTCTACCGAAACCAACTTTTCCGTTACCATCNCCAACTGCAGTAAGTGCGGTAAAACCAAAAATNCGACCGCCCTTAACGACTTTCGCCACACGNTTAACTTGAATCAGTTTCTCCTGNANCCCTTCTTCATTCTTATTTGGCTCATCTTTAAATGCCATANCTTAATTCCTTAGAATTTTAATCCGCTTTCTCGAGCTGCTTCCGCTAATGCCTTTACCCGACCATGGTAGGCATATCCTGATCTATCAAAAGCAACTTTATCTATGCCTGCTTCTATCGATCTTTTAGCGATTAACTTCCCAATAGNACTCGCTGCTTCTACGTTACTTGTCTTGTTCTTTCTATTCTCTTTTTCTACCGTTGACGCGCTAGCCATAATCTGATCACCCTGCTCAGAGATGATTTGTGCATAAATATGACGAGGAGTGCGATAGACACATAAACGATTCATTCTAAGTTGACTAATCTTAGAACGTGTTCTTTTAGCTCTTCTAAGGCGAGCTGACTTTTTTAAATTCATTATTCTGCCCTACTTTTTCTTAGCTTCTTTTCTATAAACTCGTTCGTCGGAATACCGAATGCCTTTGCCTTTGTATGGCTCTGGGGGGCGAAAATCTCTTATTTCNGCGGCTACCTGACCCACCAACTGTTTGTCTANCCCTGTGATGACAATCTCTGTTTGAGATGGCGTCTCAGCTTTGATCCCTTCTGGCAATTTATAATCGATAGGNTGTGAGTAACCAACGGTCAAATTTACGNTGTTNCCNGAAGCTTTNGCTCGGTAGCCAACTCCNTGNAGTTCTAATTTCTTTTGAAATCCTTCAGAAACGCCNAAAACCATATTNTTTATGAGTGATCGGAATGTGCCCGCCATNGCNCCAGATTCGCGGGAAGCATCCTTACCAGATACCTNTAANTTTTCTTCATNCNTTTCAACACTNACCAAATGGTGNAGCGCGAGACTTAANCTACCTTTGCTTCCTTTCACNGCAACACTNGCNTCGCTGACGGTNGCCTCTACACCTTTNGGGAGTTGTACTGGGGNATTAGAAATTCTGGACATTATTAATTACTCTGAATGAATTACTTGAATCAAAAGACCGTGCACAAAACTTCNCCACCAATCCCTGCTGCGCGAGCCTGTTTTTCAGTCATCAAACCCTTATTCGTTGTTACGATTACTATCCCTAACCCCGCTCGATTTTCAGGTAAATCATCTTTTCCCTGATAATTACGAAGTCCAGGCCTACTTACCCGCTTAATTTCTTCGATAACAGGTTTACCNTTGAAGTATTTCAAATCTATATTAATTACTGGTTTCCCATCGATTTCACTAACAGCAAATCCACTTATATAACCCTCTTCCTGCAGTACCTTACTTATCTCAACTTTGATTTTTGATGATGGGCTGGCAACATTTGCCATAGATGCCATCTGGGCGTTTCTAATTCGGGTTAGAAAATCTGCTATCGGATCTGACATACTCATAAAATNGAAACTCCGATTACCAACTTGCCTTAGTTAAACCAGGAATGTCTCCACGCATTGCCGCTTCGCGCAATTTGTTTCGACAAAGCCCAAACTTACGATATACACCATGAGGTCTTCCAGTTACTCGACATCGCCTTTGTNGCCGACATGGGCTAGCATCTCGGGGCAGCTTTTGTAATTTAACTTGAGCCTCCCATTTTTCTTCGTCAGAGGATTTCAAGTCCTTTAAAATTGCTAGCAGGGTACCTCTTTTTTCAGCGAATNTTTCGACAGTTCGCGCTCTCTTATTCTCTCTGGCTATCATTGATGTTTTAGCCATGTCAAATTTCCTCTTTGTCTGTTTTAGACTCGTGATCAGTTTTAGACGAGTCAGTATTTTCTTTTTCTGAAGACTTTTCTCCTGACCCCAGCTCTACTCCTTTGAAGGGAAAGCGAAGAGCACTCAGTAACGCCCGACCTTCATCATCATTCCGGGCCGAGGTGGTAATCGTAATGTCTAATCCTCTTAGTTTATCAATCTTATCGTATTCAATTTCTGGAAAAATAATTTGTTCATTAACTCCCATCGCAAAGTTACCACGGCCGTCGAAAGACNTAGGANTTAAACCTCTAAAATCTCTAATTCTTGGAATCGCTATGTTTACTAGTCTTTCGAGGAATTCATACATTCGTTCCCCNCGCAGAGTGACTTTGCAGCCTATTGGCCACCCATCTCGAATTTTAAACCCTGCTATACTTTTGCGGGCTTTAGTAATGACTACCTTTTGACCACTAATTGACTTCAAGTCGCTAGTCGCATTATCGAGTATCTTCTTGTCTGCTACAGCCTCACCCAAACCCATGTTTAGCACGACCTTAGTAATTTTGGGAACACGCATGGTATTCGTGAAACCAAATTGCTTAGCCAACTCGGGCACAACTTTATCCTTGTAATATTGTTTCAATTGAGCCATGACTGTTCCTTAATCTATAGACTGGTCATTCGATGAAAAAACACGCTTCTTTACACCATTTTCGTCCACTTGAATTTTTACCCTATCCGCAGCATTAGTTTCCGGGTTAAATATCGCTACATTTGAGATATGGACTGCTGCTTCTCTTTCGACAATCCCTCCTGGCTGCCCCAAATTAGGATTTGGCTTAGTATGTCTTTTCACCATGTTCACGCCGTTAACTGTTACACGATCTCCCGCCATCCGAGAAATAGTGCCACGTTTCCCTTTATCCTTTCCGGCAAGTATGATTACTTCATCGTCTCGTCTAAGTCTATTCATGTTAGTTCTACTTTATAACCTGATATCTCGTATCAACAAAGTCTGTAATTCCTATAAAACTTCGGGCGCTAATGAAACAATTCTCATGAATTTTTCCGACCTAAGCTCACGCGTCACAGGCCCAAAAACGCGTGTCCCTATCGGTGCATCCTGATTATTTAGGAGAATTGCCGCATTATCATCGAATCGAATCAAGGAACCATCACTTCTCCGAACACCTTTTTTCGTTCTTACAACTAATGCTGATAAAACCTGCCCCTTTTTTACTTTTCCACGTGGAATCGCTTCTTTAACTGTAACCTTGATCACGTCCCCTACACGGGCATATCTCCTATGCGAACCACCAAGTACCTTGATGCACATCACGCGTCTAGCTCCGCTATTGTCGGCGACGTCTAAATAAGATTGCACTTGAATCATTGAAATTCCCCATTTTGCACTTTAAAAAAGGCACAAAACTTTGTTAACTATTTTACAACTGTGTTGCCCTATCATCGATAGAAATTAAGGTCCAGCTCTTCGTCTTAGAAATTGGTTTAACTTCTCTAATCGTAACTTCATCGCCCACAGAACATTCATTGTTCGCATCATGTGCATGGATTTTTGTAGATCTCTTGACAATTTTTCCATACACAGGATGTTTAACGCGGCGTTCTATAAGAACAGTAATCGATTTATCCATCCCGTTGCTAACTACTTTTCCAACAGCAGTTCTCGCGTTTGTATTTAGGTTATCCTGCACTTCTGTTTCAGACATTTTTACCCTTCACTCTCTTGCTGTGTTGTCTCTATGTTCTTTTTCTCAGTAATTATTGTTTTCACTCGAGCAATATCCTTTCGGATGGAACTAATAAGATGAATCTGTCCCAGTTGACCCGAGCTATTTTGCATACGGTAATTAAACTGATCTTTGTAAAGACTTACTAAGTCGTCCTGCAACTCCTCTAGCGTTTTTTCTCGCAATTCTTGTGCTTTCATTACATCAGCGTCCGTTTAACAAAAGTAGTCTCAAAGGGCAGTTTTGCTGAAGCGAGCGAAAAAGCCTCGCGCGCTAATTCTTCATCCACACCTTCAATTTCAAACATCACTCTTCCAGGTTGAATCTGCGCTACCCAATATTCAACAGATCCCTTGCCTTTACCCTGACGAACTTCTAAAGGCTTTTGTGTGATGGGTTTATCAGGAAAAACTCGAATCCAAATTTTACCCCCTCGCTTGACACGTCTTGTCATCGCTCTTCTGGCAGCTTCAATTTGACGTGCTGTTAACCTTCCTCTTGATACAGCCTTTAAACCGTACTCGCCAAAATCAACCTTGCTGCCGCGATGTGAGAGTCCCCTATTTCGGCCTTTCATCATCTTTCGGAATTTTGTTCTCTTGGGTTGTAACACAATTTACCCCTCAAATATCTCTTACGACCTAATTTGCAGACTGCACCGGCTTAGGCACAATAGCTTCTTCCAGATCTAATATTTCACCCTTAAAAACCCACACTTTAACTCCAATAATTCCATAAGTCGTGGTTGCTTCAGAGGTAGCATAATCAATGTCGGCTCGAAGAGTATGTAAAGGCACTCGACCCTCTCGATACCACTCCGATCGGGCTATTTCAGCGCCACCAAGACGTCCACCAACCTGCACTTTGATACCTTCAGCACCTTGACGCATGGCATTTTGCACCGCTCTTTTCATTGCNCGNCTAAACATAACTCTACGCTCGAGCTGTTGAGCGACGCTATCGGCTACAAGCTGGGCATCCAAGTCAGGTTTCCTTATCTCCTCAATATTAATCTGTACTGGAATTCCCATTTTNTCCGATAGAATCCCCTTAAGTTTTTCAACATCCTCGCCTTTTTTACCGATAACTATTCCTGGTCTAGCAGTGTAAACNGTTACTTTCGCAGTTTTTGCAGGACGCTCTATATCAACACGAGAGACTGACGCATTCGCTAAACGCTTCTTCACATAATCACGCACCTGAAGGTCAACTAATAAGTTATTCGCATACTCCTCACCTTCGGCATACCAGACCGATGTGTGTTTTTTTACTATTCCAAGACGTATACCAGTTGGATGTACTTTTTGACCCATCCGAATCTCCTAATTATCAGCGACTGTAATTGATATATGACACGAACGTTTAAGAATTCTGTCAGCACGTCCCTTAGCTCTCGGCATAATGCGTTTCATTGTCATACCTTCATCTACATAAATTTCTGAGATTTTTAATTCATCTACATCTGCGCCTTCATTATGCTCGGCGTTAGCAATCGCTGAATTTAGAAGCTTTCTAATAACATCAGCACCTTTTTTACTGCTATAAGTCAACAAATTTAAGGCATCCTCAACTGGCCTACCTCGTACTTGATCAGCCACCAATCTTGCTTTTTGTGCCGACAGACGGGCGCCTCTTAATTTTGCTTGAACTTGCATACAGTATGCTCCTAACGGACTTTCTTATCGGCCGCATGACCGCGATAGGTTCTTGTTTGGGCAAATTCGCCTAGTTTATGACCGACCATATCTTCCGTGATAAACACTGGAACATGTTGTCTGCCATTGTGCACCGCTATGGTCAGACCAAGCATTTCTGGAGAAATCATCGATCTACGGGACCATGTCTTGATGGGCCTCTTGTCCTTATTCTCTGCTGCTACCTGAACCTTCTTCAATAAATGAAGATCTATGAACGGTCCTTTTTTTAATGAACGTGGCACGAATAAATCCCCTATCAACTCTTGTTATTTGCGACTAGCGTTTCGACGACGAACTATCATACTGTCTGTTCTTTTATTAGTTCGAGTTTTGTATCCCTTCGATGGTACTCCCCAAGGGGAAACTGGATGCCGACCACCTGATGTCCTTCCCTCTCCTCCACCGTGTGGATGATCCACAGGATTCATCGCGACGCCTCGGACCGTAGGTCTCACTCCACGCCAGCGTTTGGCGCCCGCTTTTCCGAGTGATCGAAGAGAATGCTCGGAATTCGACACTTCCCCAAGCGTTGCTCTGCAGTCGCTAAGGACTTTTCTCATTTCTCCAGACCGCAATCTAAGAGTCGCATAATCTCCCTCACGAGCGACCAGTTGGAGCGAGGTTCCAGCACTTCTAGCAATTTGTGCTCCTTTCCCAGGTTTCATTTCTAAACAGTGCACTGTGCTACCCAAAGGGATATTTCTGAGCGGCAAACAATTTCCTGGCTTTATAGGCGCATCGATGCCGGACTGAATCACTGTGCCCGCTTCTACTTTTGCTGGAGCTACTATATAGCGACGCTCACCATCAGCGTAGAGCAACAGAGCTATATTAGCTGAGCGATTCGGGTCATATTCAAGTCTTTCGATTTTCGCCGGGATGCCATCCTTATCTCTGCGAAAGTCTATACGTCTATACTTTTGTTTATGTCCTCCACCTTGATGCCTTCTTGTAATCCTACCCTTATTATTTCGGCCACCAGACTTGTTCTTTGCGGACGTAAGAGGGGCATGTGGCTCTCCCTTGTGCAAATCGGGGTGCACAACTTTGACAACAAAGCGTCTTCCTGGAGACGTTGGTTTACACTTGACAACTGGCATAATTATTTCCCACCACTATTGACCCATGTCAGAAAAATCGATCTCATGCCCCTGATCCAGCCTGACATAAGCCTTCTTCCAATTTGGACGACGGCGCGTTTGACCACGCGCGTTTCGCTTGACCTTCCCCTTAACATTCAAAACCTGAAGCTCTACTACACTGACGTTGAACAACTGCTCAACTGCAATCTTAATTTCAGATTTTGTGGCGTCTTTTGCGACTTTAAAGGCATATTGATTTGCAATCTCTCCTATAAGTGCGGACTTCTCAGAAACATGCGGAGCAATCAATACTTTGTACATCCGTTCACTATTCACGCGATCATCTCCTCTACCTTTT
>PBXX01000094.1 GCA_002727755.1 Gammaproteobacteria bacterium
TTTTCAGTTGCTCCATCATTTTTCGCCTCATTAATTCGAATAGCTTGATTCTAACTTTAATAATATCAGTCGCTTACGTGATTTGTAAATCCGACTGTACCACACCATCTTTGAATCAGGCTACCCGAAGGATTGAATAATGTCTATGCCCAAATAGTTACTAGATGTTGCACCGGTAGTTCTGAATACTATTGTCCAGAAAACAGGTTATTCATCTTGAAACTAACTTGTTCAAGCTGCCTTTTCAGGGCATTAGATTGACTTCGCGAAAGAGAAACAAGCGGGGGTCGAACTCTAGACCATTCTGCATCTTCGTTGTTTAACGCTATCGCCTCTTTCAAGGCTGGGATCATAGGATAGCGCTGGAAAATATCTCTAATTTCGTCAATCTCTTTCTGTTTTTGCGCAGAGCCGGGCATGGTCCAGTTTAAGAAGAGCTCATTTATCGCCAAGGAATTGACATTAGCTGTCGCGGAAATGCAGCCTGCTCCACCCGCCTCCATGTTCTGGAGGAGGAAACTCTCTGAACCACAAAAAACACGAAAGTTTGGTAGTTTTAACTTATTGAAGGCTTCGGTTTGCTTCCAATCACCGGAACTATCTTTGATACCAACAACCGCTTTGGGGTAGTCGGTGACCAGCCTTGTAACCAGGTCAGTGGAAAGCGGAATCTGAGATATCGGAGGTATATGATATAAATATATTGCTAGCCTGTCGTTGTTGACCCGCTCAATTACCTCTGAGAAATAAGCAAAGAGACCATCGTCAGTGACGCCTTTATAATAAAAAGGGGGGAGCATCAGAACGCCACGACATCCGAGAGATACGGCTGTATTTGTTAGCTCAACAGTTTCATTGATAGAACAACAGCCTGTCCCAGGCATTAGTGCATCACCTGAAATTCCAGAAGAAATCAATTTCTCCAGCAGATCGATTTTTTCTTTAACCGACAGCGAATTTGCCTCGCTGTTTGTACCAAAAATTGCGAGATTTGCATTCTGAGATTTAACCCACCGACAGTGTTTCAGAAACCTCCCTATATCTGGGCTAAGATCATCCTTGAATGGAGTCACAACGGGAGCTAATATCCCGCTAAATCTCTCTATGCTCACATGGTCTCCCAATCTAGTTTTAATCTAGATTTTATGAAATTTGATACGTTTAATTCTAAATTCTGCAAAAAGAGCTGACGATAAGCCATTACAAAGAAACCAAGCAGAGTTTNAGTTCTTAGGGCGTTTCAGNTCTTTGGCAGATACAAACTCAGGACCAACATTGGCCAAATACCGACGTGAATCATTAANTCNGCGGTATTAAAAATATAGTTCCACAANGGAATATTTTGAACGTCAATGAAGTCGATAACGCTGCCGTAGATGACTCTGTCCAAGATATTACTTAATCCACCTCCGACAATAAAGCCAAAGCAGATGTATTCATATTTTTGCGTTGACGGATGTATCCACAAATATATGGAAACGCCCACTAAGAGCAAAACGCTGATAAGTGCAAATAGCCAGCCCATGTTTTGGGCCAAGCCAAATATCCCGCCGAAATTTCGAATGTGTGTAAACCTAAGGAAATCGTTGATCTCGATAGAAGTGTNTTGTGGNATGTTATTNTTGATCCAATAGCCGATGATTTGGCACATCAGCAAAACAATAATGACTATTAGTGCATATAGGAGCATATGCCTCGTATTTTTCAAAGGCGAACCATCCAGTTTTTTTGCGGATTCATAAATAATAACATATCTAAAATTCTGTTAGCTTAATTGACTATCGCCGAATAGGCTCATAGGGTGCATCCGCATATTGAAGAATTTGTGAGGGGTTCTTACCGNAATACAAAATNATGCTATGAGCGCAATTATGCATATGAGGTGGACTCCATAATTCTTTAATAGGTTTGCGTTCTGCAAAGCACAGTAATGCTTTAATTAGCGCTCCATGACTTACTATCACCACCTTTTTTGATTCAAATTTTTCTACAATTGAGTCAACAACTTTTATNGCTCTCTTTTGAAGCTGATAGAAATTTTCTGCTCCGGTTAGTTTGAATAAATGAGGCTCTTTCCAAAAATGGTTGTGTGATTCCGGATTTTCTACTTCGATATCCTTGTATAGTTTGCCTTCCCAGGNGCCTAAGAAAATTTCNCTTAAAGANTCNANATATTCGATNTNTANTTCNGTTTTTGGNAATACAAGNTCCGCAGTTTGTCTAGTTCGAAGAGATGAGCTGCAAAAGATTTTGTCAAATTTTATCTGCTTAATTTTTTTGCCTAGAGCGACTGCTTGTTCTTTGCCGATTTTTGTTAGTTTTGAGTCACTTTGTCCTTGTGCTCGTCGTTCTTCATTCCAATTCGTTTGACCNTGACGAATTAAGTGTAATTCCACCANACNTCTCCTAAGTTNTNACTTTTTGTATGGCGTGTTTCCATCCAAGATATTGGTTTTCNCGCCAGTTTGTATCTTTCNTNGGNTTGAAAGCCTTNTCTATTTGCCATTTTTGTTTAATTTGNTCTAAGGAAGAAAATACACCTGACTGAAGGCCGGCGACATAAGCCGCCCCTTGTGCTGTNGTCTCAGTTACTTTCGGCCTGTGCACCTCACAGTNTAAGATATCTGCNAGTTTTTCTAGCACGAAGTTGTTGGCAGATAATCCACCATCAACTCGGAGTTGAGATAGTTCAGCGCCATCGGCAGAAATGGCGTTAACGAGGTCTTTGGTTTGATAAACGACTGACATAAGGCCAGCCGCGACAATTTCNGGTATNCCAGTATCACGAGTCATGCCTAATAGTGCACCTCTTGCTTCAGGATCCCAGTAAGGAGCGCCTAAACCGGTAAATGCCGGGATCAAATATACGCNTAGATCATCAGGAACCTGTCTTGCAAGCATCTCTGATTCACCGGCGTNTTGGANTATTTNNAGCTTGTCGCGAAGCCACTGTATTGTGGCACCCGCCATGAATATACTACCTTCGATTGCGTAATGTGTTGAACCGTTTAATCTGTATGCGATTGTCGATAAAAGGCGGTTTGAAGAATAGACAAGAGACTTTCCTGTATTGATNAAAAGGAANCCACCCGTCCCATAAGTGCTTTTGGCTGANCCTGCTTCAAAGCAGCACTGACCNAAAGCCGCTGCTTGTTGGTCGCCCATGACGCCTGTTATTGGTATTGCACCTCCTAAAATTGATTTATCCGTAAAACCATAATCTGCCCCACAATCTTTCACTTCTGGAAGAATATGTTGNGGTATTTCAAAAAGTTTGAGTAGGCGTTCNTCCCACGANTGCTCCTTNATGTTAAATAACATAGTCCTGGAAGCATTTGTTGCGTCAGTGAAATAGCTCTTGCCATCTGTTAATTTCCACAATAGATAGGTATCTATGGTNCCAATAGCTAGTTGACCTGCTTCTGCTTTTTGTCTTGCTTCCGGGACATTGTNCAGGAGCCACCTAAATTTAGTGGCTGAAAAGTAGGGGTCGAGTAACAAGCCCGTTTTTTGTTGAATTTCGTCAGCATATTCATCACGCAATGAGTTACAAAACTCTGCAGTTCGCCTATCTTGCCAAACGATGGCCTTGCTTAAGGGGGCGCCGCTAGCCTTATCCCATATTACGGACGTTTCTCTCTGATTAGTTATTCCTATGCAGGATATATCTGTCCAACTTGCATCGTGCTCTGCCATTACCGCTCTGCAGCTCCACAGCGTGGTTTCCCAAATTTCAGTAGCATCGTGCTCAACCCAACCATCAGCCGGGAAGTGTTGTTGAAATTCTTTCTGTTTAATAGCCACAGGTTTGCCGTCTAGATCAAAAAGCAAAGCCCGACTGCTAGTTGTTCCTTGATCAATCGCTAATATAAATTTTGTCATTATCGCTTGGCCTCATGTTCGAGCTGACTGTAGTGTCTTACAAGGATGAACCCAGATGCATGGCCATCAATCTGATTTATGGTGCTTGTAATTAAATTCTGTCTCTTAACGTTTTATGAAATTGTTGCGCATAATCGCAAGATTCTCTCTTTAAATGAAATAAATTTATTCCCGACATTTAAATCATTTGCTACTAATGCTTAACAATACTGGAGCCATTATGTTCTATTCTAACTTCTATTCTTGGGCAAAATTCTATGTGAAAGATTTCTGATGAGCTGCTTCATGAGTTTTAGAGACCTTTCGAAATATTCCAAAGCCCAAATAAGCGAGCCCAATCGATAACAAAGGGTTTAGATAATTAAAGAATGTCCAAGGCGCGAATTCGAGAGGTGAAATACTGAGAACCCCTGTAATAAATGCCCCCGAGGTGGTCCAGGGGATAAGTGACGTGCTGAGAGTCGCTCCTTCCTCTAAACATCTTGATAACATGTGATTTTCTAAACTATTTTTCTCATAAGACTCTTTAAAAATTTGACCTCCGAATATAATAGATAAATAGCCTTCGCCCATGCTCATATTACCAACAATACCGGCAGCTATTGTCGCGGTCATTAGACTGGCAGCGCGCTGGATCCGTTCCAAAATCCCTCTCAAAAGTACTTGCACAAAACCGGCGCGATCGAGTATTCCTCCCAACGAGAGAGCAATAAGAGCAAGGGACATAGTCCACATCATGCTTGTGATACCGCCTCTTGTAAGCAAAGAGTCTAGCTGTTGGTCACCAGTGTTTGAAGCATATCCAGTGTGTAAACTATTGAGAATATCCACGAGAGATCGCTCTTGAATTAATACTGCAAGCACGACGGCCGCCGCTACACTGGCAAGCATGCTCGCCTCTGCTGGGGTTCGATTAATACTTAAAAATAGTAAAACCAATAACGGCAATAAAGTGAGTGGGCTAATTAAAAATTCAATTCCTAGAAGTTCTCGGAGTCGAAACATCTCCTGATCTGAGATTGCGCTAGTTGTAAAGTAAAATCCAATTACTGTAAAAATTAGGACACAGATTAAGTAAGTTGGAACGGTGCTATACATCATTGATTTAATATGTGAGTAAAGATCTGTGTTAGCGCTCATGGCGGCCAGATTAGTTGTATCTGAAACAGGGGACATCTTATCTCCAAAGCTTGCCCCCGAGACTACCATTCCGGCTACGAGTGCGGGTGACATGCCCAGAGTTTGACCCAAGCCAATTAAGACTACGCCAAGTGTGGCAATCGTGCCCCATGCAGTCCCCGTAGCCAAGGACATTAAACTGCAGAGTAAAAGCCCTGCGGGCAAAAATAAGCTTGGGTGGAGCNTATCTAGTCCGTAATAGATAAGTGCGCCGATAGTGCCAGCTTCCATTAAGGCCGCNACAAGTATGCCTATNAAAAAGAAGATAAAAATGGCACCAAGNCCCTTTTCAATGCCAGCAATCATAGATGATTTTATNTTNTGATAGGAAAATCCTAACCAGTAAGAATGACAGGCGACCCAAACAAGTGCNATNACCAACAGGCTNTGTAAGCTAATTCCGAACCACAGTAAACCGACTATGACGATTAATATGACTCCGCCAAAGCATATCAAAGACTGNAAGAAGCTTGGGATTTTTNGCTCTTGCATAAACTAGCCTCTCAACAATCGTGACAATATAAACAAAGAGATTGTTAGTCCTCAGGTTTAAATGGATTATTTGGCATCAATAGAATGTTAAGTGGCGCTCTTCGCGAGGAAGACTTTTGGCCATAATTAGTGGCAAGATAATTCAAAATTGATTCTTCTACTTTTGGATCAAGAGCTTTAAGTCCTTGTGTATTTTGCATCCATCGGATGCGGCTTTCCCAGACTGCTCGGCTTCCTGAATTTTGTGTGATAAGTAATGAGGAGTGACACTCTGTGCAATTTGCCTGTACGTTCTGCCAGCCCTCTGCAACGATCAGTCGAGAGGACTCTGGTGCNTCTAATTGTGCNAGGGCACCATTGTTTTGAAGGAAAATGGCTAACGCAATAGTGAGGATATTAAAGATTGAGTTCTTGGTCATGTTGGTCAAGTAGCTTGGACTGCCACTCTGTGACAGGCATTGTTCAAATAACCTCTAGGGTTCCAGCCTGGAACAACCATTGGTTGAGAGCGTCCCAGGTTGTCCATTGCCCGGGCCCAAATTTCGTAATATCCCGGCTCTGGAAACTGGACCCAGGATTCAAAGCTTTGCCAAGAAAGTCGGTTTGAGGCAGCGCCGACTGCGGTGGGTAACCATGTCGCGCCAAAGTCTATTGACAGAAAAACGCCGCTAATCTGATTATCTCCTGCCCAAGCATGTCCTCTTACTGTCATTCTTTGACGGTAATCATGGTCGATGCCTGATTGAGGATAGGTTACTAGCGATTTAACAGGCATAGATTCGATGATTTGCATATCCTCGTTTGGAACTCTGCTTCCNGGCGCGACATTCCTGTTTGGGACTGAGTAAGATGGTGCTGCCATTTTTTCGCCATCGTGCACCTTATTGCGGATCACTAATCGATTCAACCATTTTCCTGAAACTGAGCCTGGCCAGCCCGCACACACTAAACGCAGTGGAAATCCGTTCTGTAANGGTATGTCTTCATCATTCATGGCCCAGGCNATCATAGANTCTCGTTCCATGGCCTTGCTAATTGGAACCCCTCGAGAAATAGGNTCGGCATTTGGNTTTCCACTGNTGTGGGTGTCAGCACCGTAATACCCAACATACACTGCATCTCTGGCAACACCACANTAATTAAGGACGTCCCTTAACCTAACACCAGTAAATTTAGGACAGCCTATCGCTCCTGTTGTCCACTGATTTCCACTTGCNGCAGGCACAAATTCACTCCGACCGTTTCCTCCGCATTCTAGCTGTAGCTGCAAAGTAACCTCTTCAAATCTCTCTCTAAGGTCATTTATTGAGAACTTCGTAGGAGTAACGCAAGACTCGCCACCTATCTCCAACTCCCAGTTTTCTGGATTAACCTCTTCTGGCGGTATACCGTTGTTTCTTATAAACATGTATCGGTTTGGAGTAACTGCATCATCCAACAAATGAGCTGGCGTTTCTGCGTTGACAGGCCTGTCGTTAAGAATAATTAGGCCGTCTTTACCCTCTATTGNGCTGGGAGCATTTTCACCAGCAAAGACTGCTGGGATTAAACCTGCAGGCATAAACCTTGCGANCGGAATACTCATNCCCAGTGCGGAGGATAATGAAACAAGGCCGGAATTTTTCAAGAAACCTCTGCGAGACGTTCTATTTGTTTTGCGTCCCCAGAGTTNTTTGTCAGCCGCAATTGGATCTTTGCGATAAATTTCATTGAGTTTGGNAGTGTGTTTTTTGGACATCAGTATGTCTCGTATTTCTTGATAATTAGACTCAAATAAGGTTATCAGATTAATGACTAGCGGTGCAAAATACTTCTAGTCCCCGCAAGCGGGAAAATTTCAATGAACTCGTAATTTTAACTGTCGTCGAATAAATGCTATGTGGGCGCCCTTTGCCTAAGCGGTATTAAATAATCCCTCTTATCAAAGCAAATCATCCAGCAGATCAATAGGAAAGCCCAATTCCTCTCGCCGTGAGAAATG
>PBXX01000095.1 GCA_002727755.1 Gammaproteobacteria bacterium
GCACCCATTAGCGCCAGCATGGTCGCGCCGGCTAAGTTTTCACCCACTCCACCTATACGATCTTGATCTATGTTCTGCGAAAAAGCTGGGTCTGCCAAAATCTTATCAATAGCCTTGTTGATCGCGAGCGGACGAAGAGAAAATCGCCTTGGTTCAGTCCCTTGGAATCGGTCATCACCGTGGTAAAGCGCTAAAACAATATAGCCATGGCTTGCAAGCTTAGAAAGAAAATTTATCTGCTCCCCAGTAGGGTGGCCGCCGACTCCGTGAGAGTAGATCAATAATGGGTATTTTGTATTGGGGTTTGCAAATATAGGGAGTTCATTTTCATCCTGCATTCGAGGTAAAGAGGGAGGTATAAAAACATCATAATCAGGGCGGTTATTCTCTTCTGTGGTTGGGTAAAAAACATAACCAGCATAAGGGACTAAACTACCGGCAGACTTTCCATACAATACCGCATTATTGGGTACTAATAATTGAAAGTTGAAAGCGTCGTCGGGAAAGGCGAGAAGCTCATCTATATATCTTAGTTGTCCATTCTGGTTCGTTCCTTGTTGCAACTGACCGGCATCACCACCTTGGCTTAGCAATAGATCTAACGCAGACTTATTGATAGTGAAATTTGAACTACCGACAGGGAAATTACCCGCTTCTAAGGGATCAACTACCAATGCACGTTCGGCTGCCCAGATGTGAGAAATACACAGTAGAGAATTTATCGAGACAACACAGAGTAACCTCGATATGTTATTTTTAAATTGTGACCTTTTAATCAAAGAATCCTCAAAAATTCTAATTCTAAGCTAGTTCGAATAACTGGCTACCAAATGTATTAGGTATTGAGATTTCTTGTCAAATTTTTAAGCACTGATGCGCTCAGNAGGTTCGTAAANGACACCAGCCTTTTATCAAAAGATAAGCAAGGTAAANCTTTTCTAANCTACTCAACATTNACGCTTATATACTCATATGAGGACTTTCCGCCGTCAAAAGCACGAACCTTTAACTGATACTCTCCGGGCTCAGAAAATATTATCTTTGTAGTTGCCTGTCCATCAACAACTTCACCAAACATTGGCTCTGAAGAAATATTTGCTGGCCCTCGCCAAACGCTGTAAGACACCGTCAGTTTATCTTTTGGTGGCTGTGGTTTTTGCTTCGTTCCTCGCACGTTTGTTTGCAAGTGCGGCACGTTTGTAGGTATTTCTAGAGCATCGGCGGGTCGGGTTAACAATGGTGTTCTATTCCACTCATTAACGGTAGTTTCACCCTTCTCAGGTTCGGGTTTAGGCAGTCCGTCATCAGTTACCCGAGCAGTTAACTCCAGTGTCCCGGGCAGTCTGACAGAGTTTGCGTTTTGAACCTCAAGCTCAGGCGGCTGATTAGCTAAGACTTCTGGATCTGGCGTATAGCCTCCGTACTCGTCTATTTCCCACTCTGCTTGAAGCCAACCGATAGCCTCTAATGTTTGGCCTTGAGATGTTAATCGCCAAACTATCTCCCGATTACCAAAATCTGCGGGCACAGTGACTGTGAAAACATCTCTGTTATTCCTCGTTTGAAAGTAAGTTGGCTGATTCTGAATATTGTCCAAGCCCGCCATGTCAATAAAATTATTTTCACCCACAGGAATGTGCATTTCATCGGAGTAATTTCGATTTAAATAACCAAAGTGCATTTCTCTGGAGCCATCATCATTCCTCGACCATCCCTGGAATATGGGTTGAATAGTTTGACCAACGTCATATTTTAACTGATAGGGGAGGTGTGACCTTTGCGCATTTACAATCTGAATCGAAGTGAACATGACTAACAGAGTCAAAAATTTTAAAAAGACACTTATCGCACGGGCTAACATGTTGTTCTCCATTACTGAATCTTTAGTAGCACGGTTAAATTCAAAGTTTCGTTTATACCTTTTTATTTGGACCGGTAGCGGTATCACAATAGGGGTTGAAACTAAAATATAACAAAATGACCAAAGACATTTGAGTGCATAAAACCAGAAACATTAGGCACCCAGGGTTTAACTCTAGGTGCCGTTTTTATATCTTATTCGCCGATGGAGGCGATTTCAGTATCTGACTCATTTTGCAGATTCTTTCGACGTTCTAATTCTGCTATGTATTGTTCGTCCGTCATAGAATACCAGCCAAGCCATGCAAAGCTCATTTCATCAATTGTCCGACCGCCATCGCCCGTCCAATTGCGAGCATCATGGTTACCTGGATTGCTGGCTGTGTTGTCAAAATAACTAATCAAATGAGCTACTGTCCCTGCTGGAACCAGAGGGGCAACGTCGTCGGCGTAGTTGTAAATCGTATGCCAGTTATAATCCCAATGCGCGCAACTGATAGTCTCCGTCTTCGCAGTCGGACCTTGAGTTGGATAGATTAGTTCTAAACATTGATAAGAGCCTAAGCCATGCATGTGTGGCTGAAAGGCGGTAATTGTAGTGTTTGTATGGAAATACACATACCCATCTGTTCGAACAATTTCGCCACCTGGAATATCCAGCAAGCTCTGACGCTGGGCCAACTGCTTCGACCAGCGACGATACTCAGGATCATAGCCTTCGGGATGAAATACGATTCCCAACTCTATTTTTGCATTAGTCTCTACACCAACAGGGTGCATATGATAGGAGAGTCGAACTTCACTATCCGGGGGAAGTAATACACCAGAATTGTCTGGATAAATTTCGGCACTTTTGCCAGATGCATACTCAACTAGGAATTGATCTTCCTCTGGGTTATTTCTGTTGTTGTCGCTAGAAGCATAGGACAAGGCATGATGGACAACCCTCCTNGACGCATCATCAGCAGCCCTAGTTTGGATTGCTTTAATATATCGGCCCTCACTAAACTTACCGATGAGATCAGTNGAGTATATATCTCCGAAGAGATCAGCACCGACTGCAGGAACAGTATATTCCCAAGTTACGACNACATCAGGTTCACCAATGCTCCACTCNCCAGAATCCGCGAACTCCCTTGAGGGAGGCAGGTCAGCACTATTACCTTCAGGAGCACCTGCGTTAACCCAGTCTGAAATAATNCTAACTTCTTCATCACTTAAAGATCGATCATTCTTAAATTGCTGAATACCTATAGTNCGGTCTATATGCCAAGGGGGCATNTGNCGGTTAACCACTTTATATTGAATCAATGGCGCCCAAGGNCTGACTTCTTCATAGGTCATAAAGGACATTGGACCCTGTCCCTGTGGCCGATGACATTCCTGACAGTTGTCCTGCANAATTGGCATAATATCTTTTGANAAAGTGATGCCTTGAGGACTATTTTGAGCCCAAACTGGCAGTGATATTAGAGACAGCAAAAGGGCAAGCGAAAGCGAAAGCGGTTTAGCATATCTCTTTGTGTTGCAATTATAAGGATTAGTAGTTTTCATTATTTTAGTCCCCTCGAGTAAAACTCTAGATCAATTAACCCCGCAAATTTATGGAGGGCATCAAACAANNTTTTCAGCTCCAAAATCCAGCANACCNGGCTCTGCCGCNTGGAGTTATTTNTTACAAAAACCTTAGATCTTTTTCTTTTAAATCGCTTAATTCCTGAAAATAAGNTANTTTNCAGTATANCTGATAAAAGTNTACCATCGCCTGNAATCATTTAAAAAGCANGAGATGAGTTATTCTGCGCAGATTTTTAATAATTTTTTGCCCATACTGGCGCACTATCTGCGCAAATTAGCGTGTTTTCTGGAAATCTCGTGGAAACAACACCTAGAACTTCGACTGCAGCGCGAACTGATCGACTGATTCCAAAAGGCGGTGAAGAGAGGAAATTCGGTCCTCCAGCGTGAGGTTTTTGGGCTATACTAGGACCTTGGTTGGTCGAATAATTAAGAATAAACACGGTCACAAAAATGGCTGAACGGGAGTAATTAATGAAGGCATCGGTCGAGTTGTTTAGCAGTTTCCCTCTTAGTGCGTTAACTAGAGTTCTGGCTTTCACCTGCTTCTATCTTGTGGCGCTGGATCCTGCATTGGCTCAAGATATTCCCCGCCTGCCGGATGGGCGTCCCAACTTCAATGGCATCTGGCAAGTAATAAATGAAGCAAACTGGGATTTGGAACCCCACATTGCGCGTCACTCGGTGATGATGCGGGAAGGGCCCATTAATCCAGTACCTGCTGCAGAGACTTTGGAGGCTGGTGCGGTTTTGTCTGTTCCGGGCAGTATGGGTGTGATAGTGGGTGGCGGCAAGATTCCCTACAACGAGCAAGCTCGCCGCGTGAAAGAATCCAATGCAGCTAATTGGGTTACACGTGACCCCGAAGTTAAGTGTTACATGCCTGGCGTGCCTCGAGCTACCTACATGCCTCACCCTTTTCAGATTGTACAGAGTGAAAAGGATTTTTATATATCTTATCAATTTGCCGGCGCTTTACGTGATATCTACATGGAAGACCCAGGACCCGCTCCCCTGGATTCATGGATGGGTTGGTCTGCTGGCAGTTGGGATGGCGATACATTAGTAGTAGAAGTAACAGGCTTACATGATGCGACCTGGCTTGATCGTGCTGGCAGTCACCATAGCTATCAAATGAAAGTAACAGAGCGCTATACAATGATGGGCCCTAATCATATCGACTATGAGGCGACGATAGAGGATCCTCTTGTGTTAACCGAACCCTTCACTATTAAGATGCCGATCTACAGGCGCATGGAACCTAATGCACGAATCATGGATTTTCGCTGTGTCGAGTTTGTGGAAGAGCTAATGTACGGTGAAGCGCGAAGATACCCACTCCCTCGAAATTAACTCAGGAGTAATTGAAGATGAATACGTTAATACAACATAAAGTTTTGAAACTAAGCTTGCTAGGCATGATTAGTGTAATGGTAACGCAACTCGCTATGGCCCAAAGCGGTGATATCCCCCGTACTCGAGATGGCAAACCTGATTTTTCCGGCACTTACGATGTCTCTACACTAACACCACTGCAGCGGCCCACTCGGTTTGGTAATAGATTGATTATTACTAACGATGAAGCGTTCGCGATCGCGAATTCTGAATTCGAGCGCAAGGAGGCTAATCAACAAGGTAGCGATCCCAATCGAACTGCGCCACCACAAGGTGGTGACGGCTCACAAGGTGCCGCTGGTAATGTTGGTGGTTACAATACTTTCTGGATTGATAACGGTACTGATGTTGTGCGGGTAAATGGCGAGTTTCGCTCTTCAATTATTGTTGACCCTCTGGATGGCAGATATCCCCCGGTGACAGATGAAGCGCGCAGCGCAATCCGTGCCGCATTGGGTTCCGGAGAAGCACCACGTCGGGAGGGTGGTGCCAATGATGGCACTGCGTATTGGTTAGATGCTGGTCTGGACGCACCTGGCCCCTACGACAATCCGGAACAGAGACCGTTCGCAGAACGTTGTCTGATGTCATTCAGCTCGACTGCTGGACCACCTATGTTGCCGGCGCTGTACAACAACCATAAGAAGATCATACAAACTGAAGACACCATCGTTATCCAAATTGAGATGGTGCATGAAACCCGCATCGTGCGTATGAATGCTGAGCACGACCCGGCAGAGATTCAAAAATGGCTAGGAGACTCAATTGGTTGGTGGGAAGGCGATACGCTTGTTGTGGAAACGACAAATTTTCGTGACACACCTAACTTCTCCCGCGGTTCAGCCAATATGAAAGTGACCGAGCGGTTTGACTACGAAAGCCCAGAGCGAGTTATCTATAGCTTTACCGTGGAAGACCCAAGTGTCTGGACGGCTCCTTTCAGCGGCGAATATTCCTGGCCAAAAACCGACAACAAGGTTTTTGAGTACGCATGCCATGAAGCAAATTATGCATTGGAAGGCATCATGAAAGGTGCTCGCGTTCTGGAAATGGAATACCGCGGCGAGGACCCTGGTGGTGTAGCTAACCCAACTAACTAATCCCGTTACGGGTTTTGAGGAGACCTAATATGAAATCAGTCAAACTACTCTTACAACTTGGTGCTGCAGGACTAAGCGCTTTAGGCCTGTGGATGAATTTTGGCACACAAGTTGTTGCTCACCACGCTTTTAGTGCAGAGTTTGATCCTAACAGGCCGGTGCTACTGCGCGGACCAATTGTGCGTGTTGAATGGGTTAACCCTCATACCTGGATCCATTTAGAAGTAACCAATGATGATGATAGTACGACGGTCTGGATGGTAGAAGGCGGCACTCCTAACACTTTGCTAAGACGAGGTCTGTCACGAGATACTATTTTGCCTGGAACTTTTATAGTGGTTGATGGCTATCAAAGTAAAGATCGCAGTGCGAGGGCCAATGGCCGCGATATTACTTTTGAAGACGGCAGAAAATTTTTCATGGGCTCATCGGGAATCGGCGCACCTTATGATGATCAGCAGAGTGGAAATTAAAACGCTGGACTAGCTACTAGGTCGATTTGAAGCTAAAAGTGATAGAGATGAATTCTGTCTCAGGTGAAACTTCAGGGTGATAACTCAAGGGTTCGATTTTATCGCAGTGATGTTTGGGCTGTGTGGTGTATTAGTAGCGCTAGAAAATCGATTTAAACTAACTTTCTTTCAGTGGTTTCCGTCTATCGTCTTAGTGATGCTTGGATCGATGACTCTNTATACGCTCGGCCTCTGGAAATTTACAGAAGAGGTTCGGCTCGCAAGGGANACAGTGAGAGATAACTTGATTCCAGCGATGTTATTCCTCATGTCCTTAAAATTTAATCTTGCCCTAATACGTAGGCTAGGTGCCCGACTCATCGTGCTGTGTTTGGCTTCAACCCTTACGATCATGGTCGGATTTATAGTAACTCACCTAATCATGGGAAATTTTCTCGGCGAGGAAACCCCTCTTACTTTTGCAATTATGTCTGCTGGTTGGACAGGTGGCACTCAAAATTTCGTTGCTGTAAAAGAGGCACTTTCTGTAACCGACGACGCAATGACCTACACCTTACTNATGGGAGCACTTTGTTACTCTGTGTGGCTGGTAATTATCCTATCTTTAAAGCCTTTTAAAGCAAAATTTGATAAGTTTCTGCGAGCTGAAGAAGGCGGAATAGAAAAAATTTTACATTCATTAGATNACTATAGCTCGGAGAAGAAAGTTGATATGCCTTCANTAATTCTAATGATTGGNTTATCTCTTTTAGTGGCTNCCATTAGCAACCATCTTGCGGCATCTATATCTACATTANGAATTTTCAACGAAATGATTTGGGTCATAATCATCTCTTCGGCTTTTGGAATGCTAGCAGCCCCAACGGTCTTGGGTAGGCTTCCAGGAAGTAATGAAGTATCGGGAATTATGTTGTATGTCATTGTAGCGCTAGTCGGGGCAGAAGTTAGTCTTGGAGCAATAAGTCAGGCTCCCATTTACATCCTCTCGGGATTTATGATTTTGCTAATTCATGGNTCCATTCTGCTGGTTATAGCNCGATTACTTCGCATTAATATTCTTCTGGCGGGCATTGCTTCGATAGCAAATATAGGCAGTGCTCCCTCTGCCGCTGTTGTCGGAGCCGCTTACGACTCCAAGCTAGTTCCTGTCGCCATAATCATGGCTCTAATAGGATCAATGAGCGGATCTTTTGTAGGGTTGACAGTCTCGGAAATTTTATTCTGGTTAAACTGATACAACATCGAACTGGCAGGCATTTATATACCTGGGTGCTTCAACGTGAAATAGAACGCTCGTAATCCAAGGTTTGAAATTCAAGGGTAAAGGAAACAGGGACAGATACAGGGAGGTAACAAATTGCATCATCACAGGCTTGGTAATCAAGCGTCCCCGACAATGTCAGCACATCAATATTTTCTAACTCTTTTTCAATTTCTGCGGAGGCCTCTACTATTGCTTCTTGCAGTATAGTGAAAGGCTTTTGAAAGACCGGCACATATTCATCCAACGGCTCAAAATAATAAATTTCTGATTCTGGAAATTCCACTGCCTCAAAGCGAAAATAGTCAGAAGGCGCCATGTTTAGTTCAACGACCCTATAACCCTTTTCTTCTGCACCTGGGGCATAAACGTGCATTTTTGAATTAGGCTCAATATCCACCGCCAAGGAAAAGCGAGAGCCATTAGTAATAACCGTATCACTGGGATATGCGGTAAATTTAAGCTGTGCTGTATTACCCTCGACTGCGGCAATGGGCGATAAACCTATTCCTGATTTGAGCATTACATTAGAAGTAGTCACTCTCTCTCGATAGAATTCTTCAAAGAAGCGACTCTTAACACGACTATCTTTATCAATCATGAACGTTCCTGGGAAGGGGGTGCCGTTAATCATTCGGCGTAATCCTGGAGAGTCAAATACGGCTGCCGCAACATATCTGTGAACGTCTGCCACCACTTCAGGATCATTTCCATTAGGTCCCAGGCCTTCTGCGACAACGGTATTTAAAATCCCATACTCTTTAATGGTACTTGAGTCATCGTCCGACAAAAGAGGAAAGGTAATATTGCGTCGTTCAGCAAATGTAGCCAAGGTTTCTTTCGAATCATAACTTATTGCAGCAACACCTATGCCTGCACTTTGGAGCTCCTCTACCCGATCCTGCAACTCCACGAGTTGCGCTTTACAGTAGGGTCACCAGTCGGCCGAACGGTGAAATAATAACATCGCGCCATTAGGACCCTTAATAGATTCTAGGGTGCGCATTTGGCCGCTTTGGTCAGGAAGATAAAATTCGGGAACAGTGTCGCCGACCTGAGGTCCAAGTGAGTGGACATCTATCGGAGGCCTATCTTGCGCAATAATAGACATAGGGAAAAAAAATAATAACCAACCGAAGATTAGGTGCTGAGAATTTATCTTTAACATATCTAAGTCAGTTAACACCTTAGTATATTGATTTAATTGGTGGGCCCACGAGGACTCGAACCTCGGACCGACGGATTATGAGTCCGGCGCTCTAACCAACTGAGCTATAGGCCCTTTTTCTTTTCAATTACCAGTTTTTTAGCCTCTTACTCGTCTAAAAATGATCTTAAGTGGTCCGAGCGAGTTGGATGTCGCAATTTTCTCAGTGCTTTAGCCTCGATTTGTCTTATTCGCTCGCGCGTAACGTCGAATTGTTTACCGACCTCTTCCAGTGTGTGATCAGTATTCATATCGATACCAAAACGCATTCTTAGCACTTTTGCCTCGCGCGCTGTTAAAGAACCTAAAACGTCTTTAGTAGCTTCGCGAAGTCCCTCGTCAATTGACGAATCAACAGGCGAATCTACATTTCCATCTTCAATAAAATCGCCTAGATGAGAGTCTTCATCGTCTCCGATCGGTGTCTCCATAGAGATTGGTTCTTTGGCTATTTTTAGAACGCGCCTTACTTTGTCTTCGGACATTTCCATTCGTTCACCAAGCTCTTCGGGTGTTGGCTCCCGACCTTTTTCATGCACCATTTGGCGCGAAATTCGGTTGAGCTTATTGATCGTTTCGATCATGTGGACTGGTATCCTAATCGTTCGCGCTTGGTCTGCTATCGACCTTGTAATGGCTTGTCTAATCCACCACGTTGCATAAGTAGAAAATTTGTAACCTCGACGATATTCAAATTTGTCGACGGCTTTCATAAGACCTATGTTGCCTTCTTGTATTAAATCAAGAAATTGCAAACCCCGATTCGTATACTTCTTGGCGATCGAAATTACTAGCCGTAAGTTTGCTTCGACCATTTCTTTTTTGGCTCTCCGAGACTTGGCCTCGCCGATCGACATTTGGCGGTTTATATCTTTTATTTCAGATACTGTGAGGCCTGTCTCTTCTTGCAATAATCGGATTTTCTTCTGGGTTCTGACTATTTCCGTCTTTACGTTTACAAGTAACTCCGAATAAGCCTCTTTCGACTTTATGTGTTGGTCAATCCATTTCTCGTTTGTTTCATGCCCGGGGAATGTTTCGATGAAGATTTTTCTGGGAAGTTTGG
>PBXX01000006.1 GCA_002727755.1 Gammaproteobacteria bacterium
AAAAAGTCGAGAAAAATGTCTGTAAAAGCAGCCCTCAAAATTATTAAAGAAGAGGAAGCTGGAAAACTGATCAATGATGAAGAGATTAAAAACCGAGCCATAGAAGCAGCAGAACAAACCGGTATTGTTTTTATTGATGAGATAGACAAGGTAACGAATAAAAATGAACATGGAAGCGGCGGCGTCTCGAGAGAAGGAGTTCAACGAGACTTACTGCCACTAATTGAAGGTTCAACGATTTCAACAAAATATGGAAGCATGAAAACAGACCATATACTTTTTATTGCCTCTGGTGCATTTCACCTATCAAAACCTTCTGATCTGATACCAGAACTGCAGGGGCGACTTCCGATAAGAGTCGAGCTAGATGCTCTGTCGGCGGGTGATTTTCAAAGAATACTAACCGAGCCGGATGCATCTCTAACGGATCAATATCGAGCTTTGCTAGGAACAGAAGATTTAGAAATCAGTTTTAGCAGTGATGGTNTCGAGAAAATCGCAGAGATCGCTTGGCAAGTTAANGAGGCAACAGAAAATATNGGTGCGCGAAGGCTACATACGGTAATGGAAAGGTTGTTGGAGGAGGTTTCTTATTCAGCCTCAGATCTCGCCCTTAGTGTGAAAGAATCATTAATTATTGACAAATCTTTTGTAGAAAAACAACTTAATGACCTTGCCGAAGACGAAGATCTGAGTCGCTATATTCTTTAGACCATTAACCTTAAATGCAAAATAAAACGCCAATCGAAGTCAAATTACGAAAACGATCAAACACACTTGAGTTGATCTACAGTGATGGTAGCCTTCTCGAATTCTCTTCAGAGTTTTTAAGAGTGCACTCCCCCTCTGCTGAGGTCAGGGGCCATGGAAAAGGTCAAGAGGTACTCCAGGCCGGAAAGCGAAATGTTAAATTAAAAACAGTAGCGCCGGTAGGAAACTATGCCCTGAAATTGGAATTTGATGATGGACATAACACAGGAATTTTTAGCTGGGACTACTTAGCGTCTCTTGGCCAGGACAAAAAGACACTTTGGGATGACTATCTGCTAAAATTAGAAAAGGCTGGTAAAACTCGTGAGCCTGCCCCCCATGATTCACAAATTATAGAAATTAAGCCTCTTAAAAATTAGCATATGAAAAACCTAGATGACCAAGAAACGACTCACTTCGGGTATGAGAAAATTTCAAAGGCTGATAAACAAGAACGAGTCGCGGAGGTGTTCCGCTCCGTGGCGAATCGCTACGACCTAATGAATGACGTTATGTCTCTTGGAACTCACCGACTTATCAAAAGATTTACAATACAGCTAAGCGCTTTACGCCAGGGCCAACGAGTTCTTGATCTAGCTGGCGGGACCGGAGATTTAAGCAAACAGTTTTCAAGTTTAGTCGGAGCATCAGGGCAAGTGGTTCTCGCAGACATTAATGAGGCCATGCTGCAAGTTGGACGAGACCGCCTTATAGATTCTGGAAGAGATTCGAATGTTAGCATTGCTCAACTTAACGCGGAGAGACTGCCCTTTGCGGATAATACCTTTCATTGTATTTGTATTGCGTATGGACTCAGAAACGTAACTAACAAAGAGGCTGCCCTTAGATCTATGGAAAGAGTCCTTAAACCAGGGGGAAGACTGGTGATATTGGAATTTTCTAAGCCTGAAAACTCAATTATCGGCAAAGCCTACGATGCCTACTCATCACTCTGGCCNGTAGCAGGCAAACTATTGACAGGCGACTCAAATAGCTACCGTTATCTTGTAGAGTCAATAAAGATGCATCCAGACCAAGACTCTCTTCTCGAAATGCTGTTAGAAGCCGGTTTAGAAAAATGCAGTTACAAAAACATCATGAATGGTATTTGTGCTGTCCACATAGGATTAAAAAAGCAATGAACTTTCCGTTGTCAACATCCATCCTCTGGCCGGCNGAAAAATTTATCAANCNTCTAATCCNAAACGATTCCCATGTGGAGAGAAAATTTTCCAACTTAGCTGGAAAATCTCTNGAAATTAACACTTCATCGCCCAACATGCGTTTAATCGTGCAGTTCGATTACAGACAGATACGCCTCATAGAGGCNGATGAAAACCAGNTTGAGGCGCATGCGGATCTTAAAGTCTCAGGGGATTGTGANCAACTGTTAAAGATANTGTCCAATCGTGGGGAAGGTNTTTCTTTCAACCCAAAAATTAATCTTGCTGGTGATGCTATCCTTGCCCAAGAACTCCAAGAAGCTCTCTTGACAATTGACATAGATTGGCCNAGGNCACTTAGTCCATGGCTTGGGCATATCGCGGCCAATGANGTAGCTAAAAATGGACGAAAAGCAATCGATTGGAGCAATCGACTCAGAGAATCCGTTAATCGTAACTTACATGACTACATGGAAGAGGAGACAGAACTCTTTCCCCCAATCAGGACAGTAGACCGTTTTAAACATGACCTGGATTTACTCAAGCTGCGAGTCGATCGAGTTATGGCAAGAGTGCAGCGCCTATCCCAAAAAATAGAAAGCCGTACAGAGGGATGATTTTTTTAAAAACAACTTTACCCTTGTTTATTTGCCTGTTTACATTCACTCAGTTAAGAAACTCGGAAATTTAATTGGTTTATTTAGCGCGGTTATTTTATCTGCTTAGGGTGCTTGGTCGCTATCGCCTTGATACATTTCTGCGGGGTCACAAAGGTACTTTGCTTCTGCGCTGTGTGCTCTCACCTTTTTTTATTGGCAATCGGCGTTACCTTAAAGAACCTCGTTCCGTTCGTCTGCGCAAAACCATGGAAGAGCTCGGTCCAATATATGTCAAGTTCGGTCAACTACTTTCTACAAGAAGAGATTTCCTTCCAGATGACTTGGCAGGTGAGCTTCAAACTCTCCAGGACAATGTTCCCCCATTTGAATCCCCTTCTATCGAGAAAATTCTTTCAGAAGAGTTAGACGAGGAAACCCAGCAAATATTTACTAAGGTTGAATCTAAGCCATTTGCCTCTGCTTCCGTAGCACAAGTTCACAACGCAACTCTTAAAAATGGTGACCAAGTCGTTATCAAAGTTATTCGTCCGGATATCGAGAAAACGATACAGAAGGATCTAAAGTTATTACGAGGCATAGCAAGTCTAATACAAATTCTCTCTCCCACCGGTCGTCGTCTGCGCCTTATTGAAATTGTCGACGACTATGAGAAAGTAATCTTTCATGAACTCGACTTGCGATCTGAAGCCGCAAATACTTCTCAACTCGCTCGAAATTTCGATTCTTCTCAGGAATTATATATACCAAAAGTTTACTGGGACTTTACNCGAAAGAATATTTTAGTCACCGAAAAAATTCATGGCATTCAAGTGTCAAATATCGAGGAGCTCAAAAGACAAAAAATTGATCTAAAAATTTTAGCGGAGACAGGCGTAAATATCTTTTTCACACAAGTTTTCGAGCATAACTTCTTCCATGCTGACATGCATCCTGGAAACATCTTCGTCTCTACTTCATCGCAACAGANGCCCCAATATATTGCAATAGACTGCGCAATCATGGGCACCCTGTCAAAACAAGATCAAGAGTACTTAGCTAGGAATCTACTCGCAATTTTCAAGAGGGATTATCGAAAAGTAGCAGAGTTACACATTGAATGTGGCTGGATACGAAAAGACACCAAGGTACAGGAATTTGAGACCGCAATAAGAACCGTATGCGAACCTATCTTTGAAAAACCACTAGGAGAAATTTCNTTTGGTAAGTTGTTAGTTCAGCTCTTTCAAACGGCGAGTAGGTTTGAAATGGAGGTACAACCATCGCTCGTTCTCTTGCAAAAAACCTTATTAAACGTGGAAGGTCTTGGTCGACAGCTCTACCCCGACCTTGATCTCTGGAAAACAGCTCTTCCATACNTNGAAAATTGGCATTCTCGTCGCATANNCCCTTTTGTTTTCCTTGCTAAAATCCAAGAAAGCATTCCGGGGTGGATTGATCAACTGCCAGACTTGCCCCAGCTAGTAATAGACAGTCTAACTCAAAACCCAACGGTTAAGTCACGACAATCCGNCGTGTTAAAAGAACAACATAAAAAAGAAAGGGCAATTAAGACTAAAATTCGGCAAAAAAATTTCCTTGGCGTAACGTGTGTTTCACTGGCGATACTCGCTTTACTCGGCACTCCATTGAACGTTCTGGCAAGTGTCCCAAGTGTCTCCCTTATTCTCGGTGGGTTTGGTATCTATTTTTTGTATTTTGATCGATGAAGGCTCATACTTAGATAATGTCTTCTTTCATAGATCAAATTAAGTGGAACCAGGATGGCCTTTTGCCAGTGGTGACAGTTGACGCTAACTCTCGNCGGGTTCTNATGCAGGCCTGGGTTAATAGTGAAGCNCTNGAAATNACGGTTTCAGGAGGATCNGCTGTTTATTGGTCTCGATCAAGGNGCAAATTATGGAAAAAAGGGGAACANTCNGGNAACACNCAGAGAATAGTAGACGTATATCTAGATTGTGACAATGACAGTTTATTGTATGAAGTAGAACAAAAAGGCGGTATCGCATGTCACACTGGCAGAGAGAGCTGCTTTTATCAAAAATATAAGGACGGTAAGTGGTTGGTTAATGATCCGGTACTCAAAGACCCGTCTTCCATTTATGATAAACAATAACTCTTTAGAAAGTATTTAGATTACGAGTTGAATGATAGAATGAGTAACATAATTGACGAGTTAACAGAAATTCTAGAACAGAGGAAAACTGCCTCAACTAAGGAGTCGTACGTCGCACACCTGCATGCGCAAGGTATTAATAAAATACTTGAAAAGGTTGGTGAAGAAGCGATTGAGACCATAATTGCTGCCAAGGATCATGATAAGNCNATTGACCAAAGNANAGAAGCAGTGATCCATGAGACGGCAGACCTTTGGTTTCATACNATGGTTATGTTGAGCCATCTCGATCTGGAGCCTAGAAAAGTTTTGGAGGAACTTGAGAAACGNTTTAATATCTCNGGNCTAGAGGAAAAAGCCGCTCGTCAAAATTAATTCATAATCAAATTTGCAGCAGTTTGAATAGGAGGTGAACAATGGGTATAGGTGGAATAGGAATTTGGCAACTACTNATTATTTTGCTTATCGTGGTAATGCTATTCGGTACAAAAAAACTCCGCAACTTGGGGTCTGACCTTGGTGGAGCATTAAAAGGTTTCAAGACTGCCATGAAAGAGGATGAAAAAGACGAGTCTGAGGAAGAATCGGACGAAACTGAGAACTCAGAAGGTGAGACTATCGAAACAACCGCTGAAAAAGTAGAGACGAAATAACAATTTTGTAGCCAAACATCATTTTCATAAAGTCCTTCGTCATCCGAGCGCCCTCAGTATATGTTTAACATTCACTCAACTGAAATATTGCTGATACTAATTGTCGCTTTGATCGTTATTGGTCCTGATAAATTACCATCAGCAATCAGGACCGCTAGCTTATGGATCGGACGGTTCAGACGTTCGTTTTACAAAGTGAAGGCGGAGGTTGAAAGAGAGCTTAATACTGATGAAATAAGAAGGCAATTACACAATGAATCGGTAATGGCTCAGATTGAAGACGCAAAGACAAAAGTTAATAAGGTTGCAAAAGATACGGAAACCTCCGTTAACTCGCTAGTCAATACCGAAGATTTTGACCCCGGAGCATCCGCCTCTACCGCGGATCAAAATCCTTCTGAGAGTATTTCAAGAACTGACCATAAACAAAACTCAAATACTCCCACAGAAGCCGTTAGAGAAACTTACACCCCAGCCAAAAACCCCAAACTTGCGCAAGCTGAAAAGACAGGAAAGGTAGTAGAAAAAAATGGTGTTGGCTGAGGAAGAAAAAGAACTGACGCTTATCGATCACTTAGTAGAATTGCGTGATCGAATCCTAAAATGCGTAATTGCAATTGTCTTGTTTTTTCTTGGTCTATTTTATTGGGCCAATGATATATACAACTATATAGCACTTCCTTTAGTCCAAGCATTGCCTGAGGGGTCTACTATGATTGCAATAGACCCAACCTCTCCTTTTTTTGCTCCCTTTAAGTTGACTTTTTATGTCTCTTTTCTGCTGGCGGCGCCATATGTCCTTTATCAGCTTTGGTCATTTATAGCGCCAGGACTATACAAAAATGAGAAGGCTGTCGCAATTCCTCTCTTCATCTCTAGCGTCATTTTATTCTACACTGGAATAGCCTTTGCCCGTTACGTGCTCTTTGGAATTGTTTTTGGCTTCTTTATTTCTGTCGCACCAGAGGGCATTCAAGTAGCACCTGATATTAGTAGCTTTTTGAGTTTTGCCCTAACAATTTTCTTCGCTTTTGGAATCGCTTTTGAGATTCCGATTGCTGTCTTTCTTTGTATTTGGGCTGGATTAGCGGAACCCGATTCGCTGTCNGAAAAAAGACCATACGTAGTTGTTGGATGCTTCGTAATCGCGATGCTTCTGACGCCACCGGACCCATTTACTCAATCAATGCTTGCTTTACCCATGTGGGCTCTGTTTGAATTAGGCATCTTGGCCGGCCGATTAATGCAAAAAAAACAAGAGAGTAGTGTCGCAGAGTAATTCACTCTTCCCTATATGCGTAAGCAAAAAGTTACAGGACCATCATTTTCAAGAGTGATCCTCATGTTAGCGCCAAATTTACCAAACGCCGCTTTTTCGTAGGTCTTCTTAGTTATCTCAACCAAATAATTATATATTTCCTCTGCTTCCTTTGGTGGCTTTGCTGACGAAAAACTAGGCCTCAGGCCATTCGTGGTTTGGGCAGCCAGGGTAAATTGTGAAACCAGCATCAGACAACCACCAATATCTCTAACACTTAGATTCATCTTTCCATCTTCATCATTAAATATTCTGTAGTCTAGTATCTTGCTCAATAATTTTTCGGAATCTGATTTTACATCCGCCTTCTCAATACCTATTAGCGCTAGAATTCCTCCATCGATTTGGCTAAAAGGTTTATCATCGACAAGCAATTTCGCATAACTGACCCTTTGTATTAAGGCGATCACTTTGATATCTCTTGCTGGCGTGCGCTGCGTTTTCGCTCATTTTCGGTAAGATATTTTTTACGCAGTCGAATGTGATTTGGCGTTATTTCCACCAATTCATCGTCAGAGATAAACTCCATTGCGCGCTCCAAACTATGGCTGATGGGAGGNGTCAGTAANATATTTTCATCACTACCNGATGCTCTAATATTAGTTAACTGTTTAGCCTTGGTTGGATTTACTACTAAGTCATTACCACGACTATTTACTCCCACTATCATACCTTCGTAAACCTCTACATTCGGCTCAACAAATAACCTTCCTCTTTCTTGCAAGTTAAAGAGCGCATACCCAAGTGTCTTACCGGTTACCATTGAAACGAGCACACCATTGACCCTGCCTCCAAGATTTGCCTCCTTATAATCACCATAGCAATCAAAATTATGNGTCATAAGGCCTGACCCCGAAGTGAGGGATAAAAATTGTGACCGAAAACCGATAAGTCCACGAGTTGGAACCTTAAATTCGATTCTTACACGACCTTTNCCATCTGGAATTAGATCTTGGAGTTCCGCTCTCCTNGCACCCAACTCCTCAATGACCGAGCCTTGATGCTGANCATCACANTCGATAAGTANAGATTCGTAGGGTTCCTGTTTNCTGCCNTTCTNTTCAATAACTATCACTTCNGGCTTTGAAACAGCGAGCTCATAGCCTTCCCTTCTCATAGTCTCTATGAGGACCGCNANATGNAGTTCGCCNCGACCTGANACAACAAATTTNTCNGGTGTTTCTCCCTCTTCAACCCGNAGAGCAACATTNTGAAGAAGCTCNCGCTCCAACCGCTCTTTTATTTGGCGAGTCGTAATGTACTTNCCATCCAAACCGGCAAANGGGGAATCATTAACTTGAAATGTCATNGTGATNGTCGGCTCGTCNACGGTCAAGGGCGGCATTGCCTCAACGGACGTCGGATCACAAATGGTATCCGAAATTTGNAGCCCCTCAATTCCAGTAACACAAATTATTTCGCCAGCAGATGCNGACTCNACNTCNACTCGNTCTANCCCTAGATGACTTTTTACCTGNAGTATTTTTGCCTTGGNTACCTTTCCCNTCCGATCAACAACAGCAACCTGTTGATTCCGAGTTGCCTCTCCATGAGATATCCTGCCAACTCCGATAACGCCAACGTAACTGTCATAGTCAAGTGCGCTGATCTGCATCTGTAGCGGTTTATTTGTTGTTACATTCGGTGGCGGGACTTGCTCTACGATCATTGAGAAAATCGCATCCATACCGTTTTGTTGCTTGTCAGGATCTAATCCTGATGTGCCCCTCANNGCTGAAGNNTANATGACCGGAAAATCAAGTTGANTGTCATTNGCCCCTAAGTTGTCAAAAAGNTCAAAGACCTCATCTATTACCCAATTAGGNCTAGCNCCTTGTCTATCAANTTTATTTACNACAACAATAGGGTTAAGTCCTTGCGCAAACGCTTTTTGAGTTACGAAACGCGTTTGTGGCATCGGTCCTTCTACTGCATCCACTAATAATAAGACACTGTCTACCATCGATAGAACACGTTCTACTTCTCCTCCAAAATCGGCGTGACCTGGTGTATCAACAATATTAATATGGTAGTTCTTCCAATAGATTGCTGTATTCTTTGCGAGTATGGTTATTCCTCGCTCTCGCTCTTGATCGTTTGAATCCAGAACCCTATCGATCTGCTTACCTCTAGCCTTCAATGTCCCAGATTGCTCAAGTAGTTTGTCAACAAGAGTCGTCTTGCCATGATCGACATGAGCAATAATGGCTATATTTCTTATGCTTTCTTCCATAATCGCTGAACTTCAATTAACAGTGTAGGCTGAGTCTTAAAATATTTTTACTGAACTGCCGGAAAAGGCGCGAGTATACACGAGCACCTAGGGAAATATAATCATAAGTTGAACGAAGCTCTGAATTATTCTGCGGCTTTTAAATCTAAAACCGAAACATTACTAAAACCCTGCTCTATTAAGTTTGCCGCATGCAAGCGGCTCATCATTCCTTTATCACAATAGAGTAAATAATTTTGGTTTTGAGTAAGCCTTTCAAACTTGGACGATAAACTGTAAAACGGAATATTAATAATTGTTGCGTTACAGTTTAATGCAAGCGGATTAACCTCTTGCTCATTGGGGTGCCTTATATCTATAACAATACTGCCCTTTTTGACATTTCGGACAATTTCTACATCAGCTTTTTTTAAACTTAAGTCGTGATGTAATTCTGAGATTATTTGAAATTTAGCATTTTCTACTGCTTCCTCTAAAACTTTTTCCTTAATTCGTGCTTCTTCTCGTTCAATTCTGACTCTTTTNGCNTTGGTAGTAGGATTCTTGGAGATAACAGCACAATACTCGGGAATNTCTNTAGAGAAATCTTCNGTACCTATTNCCCGCGCNATATTAATTATCTCNTGTTTATCACTAGTGCATANNGGTCGGAGTATCAAACTATNTGAAACATCATCNATNACCGAGAGATTNGCCAGAGTCTGGCTTGAGACTTGNGCGATACTCTCTCCAGTAACTAATGCATTNAATCCGAGCTTCTTNGCAATTAAANCTCCGGCNCGAATCATCATTCTCTTCAAAACTACNCCCATCTGAGAGTCTTCGACNTTTTTAAGGATTTCTTCNNCTACGCGTTCAAACGGTACNGAAACAAATTTGACTCTATGGGAACTGTGAAACTTCATCCANAGGAACAAAGCAATTTCCTTGACNGCCANCTCGTGAGAACTACCCCCAAGACTGAAAAAACAATAATGGGTCTGTAAGCCACGTTTGATGCTCAGGTAGGTTGAAACTGACGAGTCAAAACCTCCAGAGATTAGTGATAGAGTCGAATCCTGACACCCCAGGGGAAAACCACCTAAACCCTTAAACTTGGTCTTTACAATATAAAAATCATCTTCCCGGACCTCAAGGCCCACCGTAACATCTGGGTTTTTCAGGTTGACGCCTTTTGGCGAGCATGACTGAAGCAATCCATGTCCAACAAAACGTTCAATGTCTACCGAGCTGAACGAATGATCCCCAGTCCTTTTGCATCGCACGGCAAAACTCTTTTCCTTCAATGAGTCACTGTATGCATTCCGTGTTAACTCCAACATATGATCCATGGATGGAAGCTTGTGTTTTTGTACTAAACAAATCTGACCAATACCGGGGGTACTCTTCAACCGATCTAGAAGACGCGACTTACGGCTATCGTCAGAAACAAAAGTCTTTACCTCAATAGAGTCCCATTTGGCAAGAACCTCAATTTTTTGATCGAATTCTTTTAACACCCTAAATAGATTTTTTCTGAGCTGCCGAGTAAATCGCCTTCGAACAACTCGGCTCTTGATCGTAATTTCTGGTGAAAGTTTTATTAGGTACAACATTTAGTCTCTATCAAACCTATTTCTGAGAAACATTATTATAATACTGAGTTCTGTAACACTCACTACTCAGAGAAGGGTCCATTTTTGCACCAAAATAATGCACTTGTATGGTGCATTCATAACAACCTCGCTCTTTTTAAGTGCGCTTATTGGTTGAATTTTATCATAAAGTTATGTAATTTCAGGCAAAGAGGGCGCATCTTCGCTGGCATATATCTTGCTCCCTCTAAAATGTTTGAGGCAGATGCATAAATAGCAATGTAGCGGGATGAGTTTCATCTCATGGATCATGTCGCGATTCGGATTAATGGGTTTGCCTTAGTTTAATGTCTGCTGACCTACCTTTTCAGCGCGCCTTGAATTGTGGATAAGCAAAATTATAACGTGTAGTCGAATATCGTTTAGGAGATAGTTAGAAAATGAAATCAAAACTGGAATACATCTGGCTTGACGGTTACAAACCCACTCAGAGCCTTCGCAGCAAGACGCAAGTCAGGTCAGACTTTGGAGGAACACTTGAAGAGTGTCCAATGTGGTCATTTGACGGCTCATCAACCTTACAAGCTACTGGTGACGACTCAGATTGTTTATTAAAACCTGTTGCTATTTACCCAGATCCGGATCGAGCCAATGCGTATTTGGTAATGACTGAGGTGCTAAATGCAGATGGCACACCTCATGAATCTAACGGAAGAGCCACGATCGACGATGATGATGAAGACTTCTGGTTCGGTTTCGAGCAAGAATATTTCCTCTGGGACACCAAAACTAACCTGCCTCCCGGCTTCCCTGCTGGAGGATATCCTGGACCACAAGGACCTTATTACTGCTCTGTAGGTGCAAATAATGCCCACGGCAGGGATTGCATTGAAGACCATCTTGATCTCTGCTTGGAAGCTGGAATAAACGTAGAAGGAATAAATGCTGAAGTGGCAGCTGGGCAATGGGAATTTCAGGTCTTTGCTAAGGGAGCAAAAAAAGCTGGGGATGAGACTTGGGTGGCTCGATACCTTTTGGAGCGGACGGCAGAAAGATATGGTTTCGCTATCAACTGGGAGCCAAAACCCTTAGGTAAGGAGCTTGATTGGAACGGATCTGGAATGCATGCAAATTTTTCAAACGCAGTGATGCGTGATTCTGGGGATAAAGAAGTATTCACCAAGATTTGCGAAGAGTTTGGAAAAAATGTCGAGCGACACATTAGTGTCTATGGTGCAAACAATGACCAAAGACTCACTGGTGAACACGAAACGCAGTCCATAGATACTTTCAGCTACGGTGTATCAGACAGGGGAGCCTCAATCAGGATTCCCGTAGGAACCGTGGAAGATGGTTGGAAGGGCCGGCTTGAAGATAGAAGAACAGCTTCCAATGCGGACCCCTATAAGGTTGCAGCAGCTATTATTAAGACAACAAAAGAAGGCCTGTCTTAGTTCTTGCCCATCTAAAAAGCCCGGATTCGATCCGGGCTTTTTTATAGCTAACCAGAAACTATTGATACATGCACTAATTTGGTGCATATTGGCTGACAGGCCGNCCGTCGGCGCGCTGAACTTATGGCATAAAGTCTTATTTTNTTGGCTCACATCAGCCTTAAAATTTTTGGTTTGGTAATTGCATAAGTGAAAATAGCCGGGCGGTAGAAGGAGTCTCGCTTAAATAATCCATTTAGCTGAAAGATAAGTTTTCGTGAATCTAAATACCGACCATAAATTACTCTTGGATAACGTCACAACTGGCATTGTTTTGCTAGATAGAGACTTACGCTTTTTATATGTCAATGCGTCAGCTGAGGCACTTTTAGAAATCAGTGACCACAAAGCGCATTCTCTTTTTATCGGTGACGTATTAAAAAACGCAGAAGAAGATATTGGTGAGATGCAAACAGCAATCGCTAAAAATAGTAGCCTAACTAAATTACGAGCTGAATTACATACGATTCACTCCAAAAAACTAATTGTCGATTACACGATAAATCCTTTTGANAAAAATGGTGAAACAAATGCNTTGCTGGAGCTAAATTCCATTGAACAATCACAGAAAATTACTCGAGAAGTATCTTTGAATTCTGCTTACACAACAACTCGAGAATTGGTGCGTGGCTTAGCTCACGAGATAAAAAATCCCCTCGGCGGGATTCGAGGAGCAGCGCAGCTCCTTGCTCAAGAAATTTCTGACAACGATCTAATAGACTATACAAAAGTNATTATCGAGGAAGCAGATCGCTTACGTAATCTAGTTGANAGACTTGTAGGCTCTNGGAANCCACCGGAGCTCAAGGAAATAAATATACATGANGTACTAGAGAGAGTTAGNAACTTAATTNCCGCTGAAACTTTGGGTAAAGGAATTAAANTATNCTGTGACTATGACCCCAGNCTNCCGGCNGTCCTAGCAGACTCTGAAAAAATGATTCAAGCCCTGCTTAACCTTTTAAGAAANTCTTTGCAGGCGTTAACNAGCCCANAGATNGATCATCAACTCGGAGAGATTATTCTTCGGACGCGAATTAGCAGNAACATTACTATAGCTTCCAAGTTTTANAAACTAGCNGTGGCAATAGAAATAATNGANAACGGACCGGGTATCCCTCANGAAATTTCTGANACTATTTTTTATCCTATGATCAGCGGTCGACCGGATGGCTCAGGTNTNGGACTACCNATATCTCACGGTATAGTTACTCAGCATGGGGGGATGATTGAATGTGATAGTAAGCCTGGCGAGACAAANTTTACNNTCACTATGCCAATAAAACNTAATTCTAAATTTTCAACTTCGAAGGTNCAGCAAGTAAATGAACTCAAATAATTCAGTCTGGATAGTTGATGACGATCGTTCGATTAGATGGGTACTAGATAAATCTCTGAGNAAAAAAGGTTTAANCACTCAAACTTTCGAAAATGGAGATGACCTCCTAANTCGCCTNACACACGAGTCCCCGGATGCTATAATAAGCGACATAAGGATGCCGGGCATGAATGGACTNGATTTACTCTCNACNATACAGGAANCTCANCCTAGTCTACCCGTTATAATAATGACNGCTCATTCGGATCTAGATAGTGCCGTAGCATCCTACAGCCGNGGNGCNTTCGAATANCTCCCNAAACCTTTNGANATNGAAGATGCTATTGCNATCACNNAAAGAGCTCTTGANCACAACNGCGATACCNACAGAGACTNAACCANGTCTGTTAGTNAAAGTCACCCTGAAATAATTGGTGAGGCACCTGCCATGCAAGANGTGTTTAGNGCNATNGGTCGNCTNTCTAATAGNAACATTTCTGTNCTNATAAATGGAGAATCAGGCACNGGNAAAGAATTNGTTGCGCANGCACTTCACANGCATAGCCCAAGAAAGGNCATGCAATTTGTGCCTCTAAATGTAGCTGCTATCCCAAAAGANCTNATTGAATCGGAATTATTTGGTCATGANAAAGGNGCCTTNACTGGTGCTACTCAACAACGAACNGGTCGTTTTGAGCANGCCAATGGNGGNACNCTTTTNCTNGANGAAATNGGTGATATGCCNCCAGATACNCAAACGAGNTTATTNCGAGTACTNTCTGATGGNGAGTTTTATCGTGTNGGAGGACATACGTCTATAAAAGTCGACGTTCGAATAATAGCTGCAACACATCAAAANCTTGAGGATTTGGTTACTAAAAATTCTTTTCGGGAGGATTTATTTCATAGACTTAATGTTATTCGTATTCATATACCAAGATTATGCGAAAGNCGCGAAGATATTTCTCAACTGATGGAATACTTTTTAAAGATTGCNGCTAAAGAGTTAGAGGTGGAACCTAAAATTNTAAGGCCCGAGACAGANAAATATTTGGTTNGGTTGGAATGGCCAGGAAACGTTCGTCAACTGGAAAATTTCTGCCGATGGATTACAGTTATGGCATCTGGACGAGAAGTTTACCTCACGGATCTTCCTCCTGAATTATCTAGCAGCAAATCTACTCGTGATGAAAATACAAACTGGACAGATGCACTTCACGCCTGGGCAGATCAACAGCTGAGTCTGGGGAATACAGGCATCCTAGATGAAGCTACCCCTCTTCTAGAACGAACACTTATAGACATAGCATTGAAGCATACAGCAGGACGAAGAAGGGATGCGGCGGAGCTTTTGGGATGGGGTAGGAACACATTGACTCGGAAAATTAAGGAGTTCGAAAATTCTAATTTGCCTTCAATCACCGAAAATGGTGGCTGAAACTACAACCAAATAAATTATTTGTCCGAATATTGATTTGTAAAAATGGTAGATATAGTTCTAGTTGAGCCAGAAATTCCTCAAAACACTGGGAACATAATTCGTTTGGCTGCAAATACTGGTTCAACCCTGCACTTAATCCAACCTTTAGGGTTCCAACTCGAAGATAAGAAAATGAGGCGAGCCGGCCTCGATTATCATGAATTCGCTGCGATAACGGTTCATACTGGATGGCAAAATTTCAAGGAAAATATAGAGGGAAATCGCAATCTGCTTGGGTTTAGTACTAAAGGATCCAAGCTCTACTCTGCAATCAACTTTAAGGCTAATGATCTCATAGTCTTTGGTTCAGAGACCAGAGGCTTGCCTAACCATATTCGCAAAGATATCGGACAAGAAAATACCTATCGAATTCCTATGAAACCAGACAGTCGAAGTCTAAATCTATCTAACGCAGTGGCAATTATAATTTATCAGGCCTGGCAACAAGACCATTTTTCAGGTGGCACCTAAATCAATAAATTATTCTTCTATAAATCTACTTTTTAGTTTGAGCTGGCCTCTGTACCCTCCGACGCCTCTGCCGCCTGAGCTTGCTTTTGCTGCGCGTAAATTGCATCGAAATTTATTGGAGCCAGGGCGAGGGCAGGATAGCTACCTTTCAAAACCAGAGAATCTATGGCTTCTCGAGCATAGGGGAAAAGTATTGTAGGACAAACAGTTGCCAGCATGTTTTCCAATTGACTTGCATCAAAACCCTTTGCCGCAAATAGACCTGCTTGATGAACCTCCACTATAAACGCCACTTTTTCATCTACTTGCGCCTCGACTGTAAGAACCAACACTACTTCAAAGAAATCATCTTGCAATTTTTCATGCTTGCTTTTTATATCGAAATTTATTTTAGGGGTCCACTGTCCCTGAAAAACTCCGGGACTCCCAGGCGACTCAAATGAAGAGTCTTTTAAGTAGATCCTCTGCAATGCGAATTGAGGGCCCGTAGGTTGATCTTGATCTGACCCACCTGCTTCTGGTTGTAAATTTTCTTCATCAGCCATAATTATTCCTATTCCTATCTAGTATTAAACTAATCTTTAACTTTTAGCCCTGAACTAATGGCAGAGATTGAGCCTTCCACTCCGATAAACCACCTGAAAGGCGTACTACCTGATCATGTCCAGCTTCTTGCAATACCTTAGCTGCTTCTCCAGAATGTTGTCCTATTTTGCAAACAACAATCAGAGGTTTCTGTTTATGCTTTGTTAACTCATTGAGCCTTTGTTTTAACTTGCTTAGAGGTACGTTGAGGGAGTCGACGATGTGCCCGGAATCAAACTCCTTTCTGTCCCTAACATCAACCACAACAGCGTTATTCCGATTTATTAGCATTACTGCTTCCTGCGGGCCCACACTGCTGGCTGATGTTCTTTTATGGTAAAAAAATATCGCTACTAATGTCACTATCCACATTGACGCAAGAACTAAGTGATTACTTATAAATTCCAAAAATTGAACCATAATTGTTATAAAACGCTTATAAAAGATGCTGTGTGGGGTCTGCTCTCATACTTGTTTACTTTGATGCCTTTTCACAAGGATGCCCTGAAAAGTGAAGCAGTATACACTCCCAGAGACAACTACAGAAGAACTAAAACCACTAGCGAATTTATCAACTTTTAACACAAATAGACTATCGGGTAGAATCCACGAGATAATCCAAATGTAAAAGTATCACAACGTAAAACCTTTTCTAATTGCAGGACCTAGAAATAATGAGTAAATCAGCGAAAACCACACTCTTACTAATCTTGGATGGCTGGGGTCACTCGACGAAAACAGACCATAATGCAATTGCTGCTGCGGAGAGTCCCACATGGGATAGCATTTGGAATGTGCAACCAGCAACTCTCATTGCAACATCAGGGAACTCAGTAGGTCTTCCTGAAGACCAAATGGGTAATTCAGAGGTGGGTCATATGAATATGGGGGCAGGGCGCGTCGTTTACCAAAGCTTAACTCGCATAGACCAAGATATAGCAGAGGGAACATTTGCGGAGAACGCAATTCTAAAAGAAGCTTTAGATATAGCGGTTTCTAAAAACTCAACGGTCCACTTACTCGGCCTTCTGTCGCCTGGGGGAATCCATTGCCATGAAAACCACATGTTTGAAGCGATACGCCTAGCAAGTAATCGAGGCTGTCAAAAAGTTTTACTACATGCGTTTCTGGATGGAAGGGATACTCCACCGCGCAGTGCGATGAATTCCCTAATAAAAGCGGATAAGGAATTAAAGACATCTGGCTTAGGGGGAATCGCTTCTATCTGCGGTCGCTTTTACGCTATGGACCGAGATAATCGTTGGGATCGAATAAAACCAGCTTACGAATTATTGACGGAGTCCAAAAGCGAATTTTCGTTCAAGAATGTTGATACTGCATTAAACGCAGCATACGAGAGAGGGGAAGACGATGAGTTTGTGAAACCCACACTTGTTGGGGCTGGAGAATATCCTCCAATCTCTGATAACGATGTCGTTATTTTCATGAATTTTCGAGCCGACCGAGCAAGGCAACTTACCCGAGTTTTTGTTGATGAAAGCTTCATCGAATTTGAGCGCTCTCGAGTTCCGAAGTTGTCCAAATTCGTTATGTTAACCGAATATTCCTCAGACATTTCTGCGGCTTGTGCTTATCCGCCACTGGAATTAGAAAACGTTTTAGGAGCACATTTAGCGAATGCTGGAAAGACGCAGCTTCGAATTGCAGAAACCGAAAAATACGCTCATGTTACCTTTTTTTTCAATGGGGGGCGTGAGGAGCCCTTCGAAAATGAACATCGCATTTTGGTGCCTTCTCCCGATGTGGCTACCTATGATTTAAAGCCCGAGATGTCTGCTCCGGAAGTCACCAGCAAGTTAGTCGAAGCAATAGTATCGAACAGATATGATGCGATAATTTGTAATTATGCAAACGGGGATATGGTTGGTCACACTGGTAATTTTACTGCAGCAGTTAAAGCGGTCGAAGTAATTGATACCTGTCTGAAAGAAATTATAAATGCCA
>PBXX01000007.1 GCA_002727755.1 Gammaproteobacteria bacterium
ACACTAAATCTATCTGTTCTTTGAAATCTTCGAGGTAATCACCCAAAAGATCTTCGGCTTCCTGATTTTCAAGACCATCAATTTGGACATCTTCGGGAATTTTATGACCTTGTCCTTGTTGATAAACGTGAATTTTTCCCGAATAGAAATTGTAAACGCCTTTAAACTCTTTACCCATACCAAGTGGCCAATTGATTGGAGCACATTTGATACCAAGTACCGATTCTATTTCATCCAAGATTTCGATCGGGTCCAAAATATCGCGATCCAATTTGTTCACAAAAGTGAAAATCGGCGTATCCCGTAAACGACAGACATCCATAAGCTTTATCGTACGGTCTTCGACACCCTTTGCGCCATCTACCACCATCAAGGCAGAGTCAACAGCTGTCAGAACCCGATATGTGTCTTCCGAAAAGTCTTCATGCCCCGGAGTATCGAGAAGATTCACCACCCGATCCTTGTAAGGAAATTGCATAACAGACGACGTAACAGATATTCCCCTTTCTTGTTCCATCGTCATCCAGTCAGAAGTAGCATGTCGATCAGATTTCTTACTTTTAATCGTTCCTGCAATTTTTATTAGGTTACCAAACAGTAATAATTTCTCAGTGATAGTTGTCTTTCCAGCGTCTGGGTGGGAAATAATAGCAAGCACTCGTCTGCGCTCAATTTCCTCGCGAAGTAGATCTCTGTTCATTAGCTAATTTAATTATGTTCTGATCGTTTGCAACAGATGTGGGATTATAGCAGGATTCGCGACACTTCGCGGCTGATTAATTGTTGTATAATTGCGACACTATTTACAGCGATGCCCGAAGCTATTTATGATAGAACCACGATAGTTAAGGAGAACAATATGAACTTTGATTTATCTGAAGAGCAACGAGCTCTTCAGGCTTCTGTCCGAAAATTTGCACAAAACGAGCTTCCAGAAGTTGCTAAAAAAGTAGAGGAAACTAATCAACCGCCGGGCATTGAACTTCGCAAAAGATATTCAGAGTTGGGTTATCTAGGCATCAACATAAGTGAACAGTATGGCGGTTCAGGTGGTTCTCACTTAGACGCAGTAATCGTGCTTGAGGAGTTAGCAAAGGTATCCATTGCTGTCGCCTTTCCAGTGTTCGAATCGTGTTTTGGCCCAAGCCTTGCAATTGCCCACTTCGCCAATGAAAACTTAAAGTCTTGGCTATTACCTGAAATTTGTTCGGGAAATTTAATTCTCGCTGTTTCCATGTCGGAGCCCGATGCTGGCTCTGCTTTAACCGATCTCACCACAAAAGGAGTAATTGAAGAAAATTTTGTTATTCTGAATGGAACAAAAAGATGGTGCTCTGGAGCCGGCCACGCAGAAGCCTATGTTGTTTACTGTCGGATGTCTGACGAAAAAGGTGCCAAAGGAATAGGCGCTGTTGTTGTTGAGAAAGGAGCTACGGGATTTTCTTTCGGCAAAAAAGAAAATCACATGGGATTTAGAGGTATTGCAAGTGCTGACATGCACTTTGATAATGTCAAAGTACCAATTAACAACGTAGTTGTGCCGGCTGGCGGCTTCGGAAAATTAATGGAAGCGTTTGATCTGGAAAGGTGCGGTAACACAACAATGTCCCTAGCTGTCGCCCAATCTGCTTTTGACTTTGTTTTGAATTACACACAAGAGCGCAAACAATTTGGAAAATCTTTAGTAGATTTTCAAGCAGTGCAAATTCAAATTGCAGAAATGAAATTAAAATTGGACGCAGCTCGTTTATTGCTATATCGAGCTGTAGTGAATGCCGAAAATGGACTGCCATCAATAGCAGACAGCTCAATTGCTAAATGTTTTGCAAACGAAATTACACGGGAAGTTACCGGGAAAGCAATGCAGTTGATGGGGGGTTATGGTTATTCAAAAGAATTTCCTCTTGAACAGAAAATGAGAGATGCTTGGGGTTGGGGAATAGCAGGCGGCGCAATAGATATTCAGAAAATTAATATCACCTCTGCTCTAATCGGTCGACGCTTTAATCAGCGTTAATAAAAATAAAACACTATCAACTGACTTTAACCGAGGCACTGAGGAGGAGATAAGCGGCTCACCCGATACCCAAAATTCTAATGTAAAGCCAAGTCTTGAGGTCTTTTGTAATCATCAGCAAATTCGGGTTTTAAAAGATCCCCGCGATTTACCAATAATAAGTCATGCCGATGGACTTGCTCAAAATAACCAGGTTTACTCTTGAAAATATCGTTTAACAAGACGCAAATAACGTCCTCATCTTCAAGATCAACAACCACACAACATACAAATCCACTCACAGTATGCAACGACGCGATTGCACCAATTTCACAATTACCAAGAAGGGTAAACCCAGAGTTCTCCTCTAATAAACCCTTCGAAGTATACGCAGTTCCAAATCCGGCGGCGGCTACAATGTGAATAATTTCGATGACCTCGGGGTCTGTTAGGTCAATCTTTAAAGTCCCCGACTGACCTTGCAGATCATAAACTTCATTACGACTGATTAATGCCATAAAAAGTGATATATCGTCCTGGTTCCACTCCAGAACTTCTTCGTTTGCCGAACAGGAATCTCCTGAAGATAAACTCAATATGTCCGTCTCTATAGTCAGGTCTTTGAATTTTGCGTCTGAAGAAGTAGACGAGACCACCAGAGCTACGGAACAATATCCGTCGCCACTCTCTGGACTAAGACGCCAAAGGAATGGAATTTCACTTGAAACTTTAATCATCAAATTAATCTAAAAAACTGTTGTCCGCCATATTATCATGTCTGAGCTTGATCAAGAACCCAGCATGAGATTAATAGAGCATGGTTAGGTTAGAAAGGGAATTTTATGTCGCTGAAGCCAATACAGCACCACTAACAAATTTCACGAATAGTTAGTTTCATCAACTATGTGAGGTCTCTACTCATATTAGAACTTAAAGTGAATCAATTTTGTCCACAGTTTCTGTGGATAACTCAGTGTAAAACTAGATAATCAAGCGCGCTAGGCAGGTAAAACCGTGCAGCTAACTTAAACTGATTAATTTTTAACCAAAATATAATTGTCAATAAAATCATATGTTTAAAGGTTTTAGAAGGCTCGAACAAAAATAAAACCCCTATTTTTAAGGGTTTTTTTTTGATGTTGAGATTTTTGTGCATAAATTACCGAGTCAAAAAGACTTTCTAAATATCAAGGTGCTGTTTACTACTGTTTTTATTGAAGTTTTTTTTACTTTAATACCGGTCGTTCTTAAAGATAATTTTTGAACAAATTGACAATTTGGATAAACCCACTATGGCTACTTGCAAATAGGCAAATTCTGCCGATTAATTAGCATAACTAAACAACAGTCCCTAAATTTATGCGAGCATAAATTATGGAAAAGCCAAATTTAAATCTAAGGTTTTAGTGCTGTGAAACTAAATATACTTATTTCATCAATTGTACTTGCCGGATTACTATGGTGCGGTGTGGTCGCGGCTGAAATTGACTATAAGTTTCAATTAACCTCCCACGAAATTAAATGGCTGGGTGAACAGATTTACTCTAACGAGTGCAATGCTAATTTTGAGTGTCTCACCTCATGGAATTCGGGGGAGGATTTTCCTTCACTTGGTATCGGCCATTTTATTTGGTTTCGCGCCGACCAACAATCGACCTTCGAGGAGACATTTCCTCAACTGATTGAATTTATGAATACCAAAAACGCTCCCGTGCCCGCTTGGTTAAGTGAGGAATCGAATCCAAATTCTCCATGGACATCTCGGGAGAATTTTTACGCAAACTTTGATAGTCNTAAAATGAAAGAGCTAAGAAACTTTCTGGCACAACAAAAAGCTCTCCAAGTCGAATTTATCGTTTTNAGGTTTAATCAGACNTTAAGTCAGATCGTCCTTGATTTTCCTGAATCGGTAAGACCCGAGATNGAAGATATAATAAGNACTATAATCTCAAGNNAAGATNCATTNGGTTTGTATGCGCTTATNGACTATGTTCACTTCAAAGGNACCGGACTAANCCANAAAGAGCGATANNTAGGCCATGGATGGGGCTTGAGACAAGTGCTAAACGAAATGCTCAAAAAACCAGTAACACTCCCTAGTTTTGTCGAGTCTGCAGAAAATGTCTTGCTCAGGAGAGTCAAGAATGCTCCAATCGAGCGCAATGAACGGCAATGGTTAGCCGGATGGAGCAAGAGACTTCAAACTTATTTACCACCGGTTACAGGTAGTGCGTTAGAATGCACCAGCATGTAGTCTGAGCGGGCATGTTTGATTAATCTTTTGTAAAATTTTTGGTAAATCTTATGTCTTTTGAGAGAGAAAATATCGCCCAGATCCTAGGATACCTCCCCGGAGAACAACCATCCAGTTCAGACGTTATTAAGCTGAATACTAATGAAAACCCCTATCCTGCAAGTCCACTTGTTGCTGAAGTCTTATCTAAAATTGAAGTTGATGAACTGAGGCGTTACCCCTCGGCTTTGGCTGATGAATTTTGTGGTATTGCATCGAGAGTTCATAATGTTAATCCCGAAAACATAATTCCAACTAATGGGGGCGACGAATTACTTCGACTCATTTTGACAACTTTTGCTGGCGAAAATGATACTTTAGCCATTACAAGTCCGAGTTACTCACTGTACCCCGTTCTAGCAAATATACAAGGGTGCTCCTTAACGGAGATTCCACTGGACAAAGATTTAAATTATCCCAATGAGCTGGCNGAGTTATTGGTAAATTCATCTGCAAAAATCTGTTTTCTTGTCAATCCTCATGCGCCAACTGGTGGGCTGCTACCCGTAAAATTTATAGATANCTTAGCAAGCAAATTCAAGGGAATTTTAGTAGTCGATGAAGCATACTCGGATTTCGTCGACCCGGCTCTCGGTTATGACTGTATACCTCTAATAAATAAACACAAAAACCTGTTACTACTTAGAACTCTATCTAAGGGGTATTCCTTAGCGGGTTTGCGCTTTGGTTACGGTCTTGGGGATTCTGAATTAATCTCACCCATAAAATATAAAACTCGGGATAGTTATAATACCGACTACATCTCTCAAAAACTCGCCTGTGCCGCATTAAGCTCTAGAGAATATGCTATGTCAACTTGGGAAAAAATTCGCAAATCTCGCAAATCTTTGTCCANTAAGTTAGAGCAATTAGGNCTTAAATNTTGGCCCAGNCAAACTAATTTTNTATTAGTCCAAATNCCTGATNANCCCGGTGCTGAATATGTATATAAAAAACTAAAAATAGACAATATACTTGTCAGACATTTTGATGTTGATAACCTTAACGACAAGATACGAATTACAATAGGGTCAGAGAGTGAAAATAAGCGTTTGATCTCATCCCTCATAAACATACTCAAGGTTTAACAGACTACTTTTAACTTTTTATTTAACTGCTGTCGTTATTGACCATACTTGAATCCGAGAACAAATTGATCTTCTCTCTTTTGCAAGTTAGAAAAAAAACAGCTGCAGCGATCGCTGGAATCGCAATTGCAATTCTCTGTCTCTGGGGGATCTCAATGTGGCAAAAAATTTCATTAAGTGAAATGTCACATATTCTATTGTCTACAGTAATATTACTCGTTGCGATAATACTAAGTTCCCTCTTGCTAATTACAATTTTCAAACTTGTTTTTAGGATCTTAAAAAAGCTTAGACGCAACTAAACTAAATGAGAAAGCAAGATTACGGTAGAGGTAACATTCTCGACATTATAATCGCATCCTCACGCCCTTCAGCTGCTGGGTAATATCCTTTTCGTCGCCCCACTGCCTCAAACCCCATAGATCTGTATAAAGAAATGGCTGTTTCATTGCTGGTTCGAACCTCGAGAAAACATTCTGAAGAGTTTAATTTCGCTGCCCGATCCAGCAACAGAATCAGTATTCTGCGGCCAAAGCCCAACCGCTGAAATTGAGGGTGCACGCAAAGAGTCAATAAATGAGCATCACATATCGCTATTGATATTACGCCGTGCGCGATTATCTGCTGCTTATCAGCTAACACCCAACATTGGTAACCTGATTGCAGACAATCAATAAAATTTTGTTTGGTCCAAGGATACTTGTAGGCTAACGTCTCATTTGATACCACCAGATCGACATCACTGTAACGCATATTCCTGGCGAAAAACTGGTCCTNGGGATTAATTATCGATGACATTGCAGAGTAATTTCAGCTTGACANAATTCTTTTTCTAAGTGGCTGCAATGAGTTCCATACATTTCTCTTGAGCTCGGGACGGGCCAGCATTTCACTAAGCGCCTCACAAATTGTNAGATGAAAACCTTCCTCGTCGTNAAAAAAATCTTTTTCACCGCCTGGTTTTTTCTTACTAGTAAACAAATCAGGAATGGTGTCGGCAAAAATTAACAGATTTGCAAATTGTGCTTCCTGAGACTTCCGCCTGATATAGCCATTCAACATTTGTCGGGCTGCAGATTTTTGATCAATAGGTAGGGAAGAAACCCCTGCAACTGGCCAAGAGATACTTTCGGTGTTATAGCTTTGATTTTCGACATCAACACCCAGAGCCGAGACAATTTTGCGCAGCAAATTCAAATATTCCTTCCGGTGAAACACTGAGCCATTTTTTGTGGTCTCTTCTAAAACAGCCAACTTNTCGCTCAAAAAATAATAATTNAAAGAGAAACTCAGAGTCGATTCATTTTCATNGAATCTGTCCTCCTTAATGAGTTCTGATTGATTTNTTTTTGAACTGTTGTTTTTATCAATAACTTGATTNGAATTTTTCTTATAAGATGAGGAATCTCCATGGATTGCTCGAGACGTNNTTCCTGCCACCAACCCNTGCTTTGGGTAATCTATCGTCTGAGATTTAGGATCATTCTCACTGAANAAAGTTTCTTGCTTCTCCTTTTCAGCCTGAGCATCATCGGTTGGGTAAAAAAGTTCAATACCCATAGCGGAGAGATACTCTCTTCTCTGATTTTCGTTCAATTTTAGCCGACCATCTCAAATAATTTTAAATATAACTGTTAAATTAAAATCCAACAATAAATTTCAGCCAATTGCTTAATGCTCAATTGAAGTTGAAAGTCAAACGTGATTGAATCCGCGTTTGNATATGAGGAAAAGTAGAATATGAAAGCAGTNGTATGTAGCTCTTATGGGCCTCCGGAAAATCTAAAATTAGAAGAAATAGATGACCCTGAGTATGGGAATGATGAGGCGCTAGTTGAGGTCTATGCCTCTGCTTTAAATTTTCCCGACGGATTGCAAATTCAAGGAAAATATCAATTTCAACCGCCAATGCCATTCACTCCAGGCTCTGAGGTAGCGGGAAAAATCAAAAAAACAGGTGCTAAATTACAAGGTTACAATGTTGGAGATCGAGTAATGGCGACTCCTGGCATAGGTGGCTTGGCCGAATTAGTCGCAGTNAAATCCGATGGGTTAAGAAAAATACCCGACAACATGAATTTTAAGACCGCCGCTAGTTTCGCAATGGTTTATACCACCTCCTACTANGCGCTCAAGCAAAGGGCAAACTTGAAATCTGGTGAGACTCTTTTAGTTCTCGGNTCAAGTGGTGGAGTTGGTCTCACAGCAGTTGAGNTAGGCAAATTGNTTGGAGCNAAAGTNATTGCTGCAGCAAGCTCAGATGAAAAGCTGGAATTCGTNAAACAACTCAAACCTGACTATTTGCTAAACTATAACGANTGCGACCTTAAGGAAGCAGTTAAAGATCTNACAGAAGGAAGAGGTGCAGACGTCATTTACGATCCTGTTGGTGGCGATTTATTCGATCAATGTTGTCGATGTNTCAATTGGAATGGACGCCTTCTTGTGATCGGCTTCACTAGCGGAAGAATACCAAGCTATAAGGCAAATCTTGCCCTTCTAAAAGGCTCTGCCATGGTGGGAGTTTTCCTTGGGNGATTCCGAAAAGAGGAGCCACAAGCGTATGAGCAGAATTTCAGGGAGTTACTCGACATGTATCGAGAAGGAAAACTAAATCCCATTGTGACTAAATCGTTTGCTTTAGAAGACTTTGTGGATGCCTTTAACATATTCAACCAGCGCAAAGCTATGGGCAAGGTAACTCTGGAGCTCAAGCAAGAATAAGATGTTAAATGATGACCAAATTCGCTGTGACCTCGCGAAATTAAAAGAGATTGTTAAAACCCACAAAGCGCCTGAAGCTGATTTAGCAACCCATCAAGAGGAAATTGATGGAATTCANTACGAGGTTTTCTCTAAGGCACCTCGNAACCTTTATGAACTATATAAACTTGGTCTTCAGTGTTCCGATGATACCTTCTTAGTCTACCTGGAAGAGCGTTATACATTCGCTGAGACACTAGACATGGCAGCGCGCGTAGGGAGAGCCCTGATTCAGGAATATCAGGTCAAACCGGGCGATCGAGTCGCAATTTGCGCAAGAAATTCCCCTGAGTGGTGCGTCACTTACATGGCTGCCACAATGGTAGGTGCTACTATTGTGCCTATGAACTCTTGGTGGAAAGGCTCAGAGTTGGAATATGGGTTAAAAGACAGCGGTAGCAAATTAGCATTCGTTGATCATGCACGATTCGAGGAAATAGAACCTTTTATAAAATCTCTCGATTTAAATATCATAATCATCAAGCCTGAGAAAAGTGTCGGCTACCCGGAATTCCACTCCCTGCTTGAACAAGCCGCTCCGCTTTCTGATAAAGAAATACAGGCAATAGAAGTAACCCCAGAGGACCATGCTTCGATTATGTATACCTCTGGCTCAACAGGGCATCCCAAAGGAGTTTTATCGACCCATAGGAATATTATAAATGCTCTTTATACCTGGCGATTCGTCAAGGAAATAAATGATATTCTGCGCCCTGAATTAGTTGAAAAAAATCCGGAGAATCAACCCGCGCTGCTCGCTAACGTGCCATTGTTCCACGTCACGGGAAGTCATGCTCAATTTCTAGCAAGTTTCGTATATCTAAGAAAATTTGTAATGATGTATAAATGGGATGTGCTTGACGCGCTGAGTTTGATAGAAAAAGAGAAGATCTCGATTTTCCACGGTGTACCAACCATGACATGGGAAATCATGCAATCTGAAAAATTTAAAAGCACTGACCTGAGCAGTTTGCGCGGGGTTAATAGTGGCGGCGCCGCTCGTCCTCCAGAGCACCTCAAAATGATGCTCGAAAAATTTCCTCCAAAAGCAATTCCTGGCCTTGGATATGGGCTTACCGAAACCAACGCCATTGGAGCGATTATCTCAGGCAAATTTTATGAAGCCAAACCTCATAGTACTGGAAGACCAACGCCACCAGTCTCGGAAGTAAAGATAGTTGATATTGATGGCAAAACTCTTGGATCAAATGAAGTGGGGGAAATATGCATAAAAGGGCCTACAGTGATGAAGGGTTATTGGAACAAACCAAAGGAAACAGCCGAGGTCCTGAAAGACGGTTGGTTTTTTACTGGTGACATTGGACTTCAGGACGAACTGGGGTTTTTGGTAATTATGGATCGCGCCAAAGATATCGTTATTCGAGGAGGTGAAAATATCGGTTGCGCCGAAGTCGAGTACGCTATTTCGGAGCACCCTGCTGTAAACGAGGTTTCCGTGTTTGGTGTGCCCGATGAAAGGTTGGGCGAAGTCCCATATGCTGTAGTGATGTTGAAAAGTAACTCGGAACTGAGTGACCAAGAAATGATTCAATTTCTCAAACCCAGAATTGCTGCTTTCAAGATACCCCTCCAGTATAAATTCCAATTTGAACAGCTGCCAAGAATTGCCTCTGGCAAGATTGCTAAGAAAAAACTAAGGAATGAAGTAATACTCAAAATAGAGTCTGATTAGCCATGAAAGCTAATTTTCAGATATTACCCCCCCCGATAATTCATCGACTGTACCTCTAAAAAATCGGAAATTCTTACTTTTTTAGTTGAAGATTTCTTGAAAAAGTAACGATAACCAAGATATGCATGCATCTTGGTATGTTGCAAAACCTTTTTGATTCTTATTAAGTCCAGGGGGTTGGTTATGAAGGAACATAAATGGGAAGCAGCTGTAGAAAATGGTCAGGATATTTTTAGTGCGTCTCTGGCTCATGAAGAAGAGGAGCATGAAATAAGAGTCGTCGAAAAAAGTCGGAANTCCCGATTTACTGATCTTCGCCGAAGGATAGAGGAGCGACTAGATACAAAAAGAATATCCATGGAGTACGACGATTTTTAATGTTGATCAGACATTAACTATAGAGCGAGTTGAATAAGCTGACCTTCAAGTCTCAACCACTAGCCTCTATTCAGAATCTACCAAGACTGGATACCAGTAACTTACAACGCTTCACAGATATCGAATTTCAAATCGCCTACACCAACAATATTTGCTGTTATGTGATCCCCTGGAGCCACTGACGAAACTCCCGACGGCGTACCCGTATAAATTAAATCGCCCGCTTTGAGTTCATAGAAATTTGAAAGTGCACTGATGATTTCGCTAACGGACCAAATCATGTCAGATAATTTTGCTTCCTGCCGAACTTCGTTATTCAGTGATAAAGTAATCATGGCATCACCCAAATCTTTGTTCAACGGAAATGGCTTTATCGGCGAAATTGGGGCCGACTGGTCAAAACCCTTCGCAGTATCCCAAGGCCTTCCAGTTTTTTTAGCTGATTGCTGTAAGTCACGACACGTGAGATCAATTCCAACAGCATAACCATACACGCAACTCATAGCCGACTGTTCAGGAATTCTCAAACCGCCACCTGATAGCGCAACCACAAGCTCTACTTCATGGTGAAGCTCTCTTGTTGCTGGAGGATAGTTCACACCTTTGTTGTTAATCACGATAGCGTTAGCTGGTTTACTGAAAAACACCGGCGGATTCTTTTTGGGATCACCACCCATCTCTCGCACATGATCACCATAGTTTTGACCCACACAATATATTCGATTTACTGCATACAGGTGATCACTATCCTTTACTGGAACAGAGCTCACCGGTGCTGGAGAGACCACGTAAGACATTACTCATCCTCATTTTTAAAGTTTCTGTACTGTTGCCCACACCCTAAAGATGCAAACAAGTCTGGTGTTAAAGTTGTTGCTAAATTTGGAAATATTTCGAACCCAGTCAATTCCTGAATAGATCCGATAGTCTCTCGTTGAGAACAGTAAGTAGCATGAATTGGGAGTTTTGCGTCAAACGCAAATGATGCATAAGACTCTGGCGTTGCTATAATTTTGAAATAGCGTTCAGGCGCTTCTTCAAATAACTTTTCAGAGTTAAATGACTCAGTTCTGTATATTGGACCACTGACTACATAAATAGTACTTTCACTTGATGAGAGTTCATTAATGGCCTGATCTAGACGCGACCATGCACCGAGGCGCAGGTCACTGGGAAGAGATGCCATGTTGCTTGTATAGTTTAGGTCATCCCAATATGGAGTATCAGCAAAACTTGTCATTGGCGCCAGCCTGCCCCGATCATCAGAATTTAGAACAAACTCATTAACGCGATAATCTCTGTCCTGAGCTTCGCTCAAGTCCGGTTGCTCAATTGCTAACGCGCTTGATCCGACCTCAAAACGACCACTGTCTGGCAGGAGTTCATCCTCCCTCCAATACCTTGGCAGCAATGATGCTATTCCTATAGTGCCAGGTAAAATTCGATAAGCTACCCAATCAGCGACTCCAGTCTGCCGGTTTATTTCTGAGGCATAAAGGTGTCTAACTACAACCTGATTCTCAGCGTCAACTAGCGGGCATGCAGAAAAACAATGAGAGATATGAATACTCTGTCCATTGGAAAAGGAGCTGAATAAGAAAAATGATAGCGCGCTAACCCATCGGATATTTGTATTGCTGATGAACCTCATCACACTCCTTTAAAAGCTCATCAGTGAGCACAACATCAAAAGCTGAAAAAATTTCATCCAGCTGACCAACGTTACGAACACCAACAATCGTGGAAGCTACGAAATCCCAGTGCATACTCCAAGCCGTAGCCATAGTAACAGGACTTAAGCCTGCTTTTTTAGATATCTCCAAGTATTTTTCTGTCGAAGACAGTGTCTCCTGATTAACAAACCTTTGAGCCATTAATTTTTGGCGTGAATCGCCCTCTCTCATGTAATCTCCAAAGCGAGTCTCGCTAGGCATTTCTCCTCGCTGATATTTGCCACTCAAGACCCCGCCGCCTATTGGCGAGTAAGGAAGCAACGAAACATNTTCTTGGCGACAAACATTTGCTAATTCATCAAAAAANCGNCGNTTTAATAGTGAAAAATTGTTCTGNATNGATTGAAACCTGNTCANCCCTTCATATTTTGCAACTGTGTTAGCTTTGGTTAGNCCATAAGCATTTTCATTCGAGGTGCCAAGATAGCGGACCTTNCCNGACTCCACCAAGCGATCAAGTGCCTCCATAGACTCTTCGATTGGCACAACATTATCTGGCCAATGAACTTGATAAAGATCAACGTACTCAATATTTAACCGTCTTAAACTGCCTTCGATAGCTTTTTCAACGTGATGCCTATCAATCGCGGTAAGACCATATCTAATTGGAGGGACTATCCAGCCGGAGGCGGCCCCAGCCACTTTAGTAGCTATTATTATCGAATCTCTTGGTTTAGTTTGCACCCACTCCCCAAATATTTCCTCAGTTAGACCCGCAAGCTCGGCCGTTGGGGGAACGGGGTAAACCTCTGCTGTATCGAAGAAATTTATCCCACGCTCGTAAGATGCATCTAATATTCTGAAAGCCTCAGATTTGTCACTCCAAGTGCCAAATCCCATCGTCCCCATACAGATTGGTGAAACTCTCAAGCCACTATTACCAATGTATCTGTATTCCATGTAACTTTCCCTTATAGCCTTAGATAGCCAATATGCTATGACGCTACCCTAAAAAACTGAATTATTTCTTCGACGTGGATAGTTCTGTTGTCTTACCAATTTCCTTCTGCCATCCACCAAAACCGCCGGTCATGTGAGCTACATTCTCTATACCCATTGCCTTCANTGAGGCCGCTGCTAGAGCTGACCGCCAACCTCCATTACAAAANAGTATCACTTCTTCAGTNTCGTTCAATTCACTTTTGTAATAAGGGCTTTCTGGNTCTAACCAAAACTCTAACATTCCCCGAGGTATGTGCATNGAGCCAGCGATTGTCCCATCNCTCTTCAACTCTCGAATATCTCNNAGATCNATTAAAGTTACACCNTCTTNNNNTAATTTNTCCTCCACCTCGGNNGGTGTTAGAGACTCAACTNNAGCTTCAGCTTCTTCGACAAGCTGTTTAATGCCTTTCTTTATTTTTAACATTACTTATGAACCCATGAAACTAATTTCTTACTAAGAACTAATCAAAACCTTCCGAGCGACAATTCCGGACACCAATAGGCCCACTGCCACTGCGAGTAACGCGATTTGACTAAANCCGAANAGTCCACCTGCNGGTAAGGCTANNATNAGNCCTGACATACCCACTAAAATTTTTACCACAAGTCCTTTTATACCAGAACCGAGATCCCCTACTCCGATCATGTAACCTTGCAATGCACCAGACACTATCGCGACTCCAAAAATTGCTGTAGTAAACGCTTGTAAGTTTTCAATTATTGAGCCTTGAAGTAAAAGCGCTGGATTAAATACAAAGAAAAATGGAACAAAATAAATAATTGCACCAAGCCGCATTGCTTCAAACCCAGCTCGCATAGGTGCAACATTGGCAACGGATGCGGCTGCAAATGCAGCTAAGGCCACTGGGGGAGTAATAAAACTCAACATACCCCAGTACATAACAAACATATGACTNGCTAGTGGATTAATACCAGAATTAGTGAGAGCTGGNACNAAAACAATAGCAAGAAAAATATAAGCTGCGGTGACAGTCATGCCAATACCAAGAATAAAGCTGGTTAAGGCACCCATAATAAGCAAAACGACGACGTTCTCACCAGCAAGATACACAAGATCGTTTGCTATTGTTCCCGCAATACCAGTAACGGCTAAACCGCCAATAATCAATCCGATAGCGGCAAGAATTCCAGCTAATTCTGCAAGCAATCTTCCCATTTGTGCAATCAACTGCATTACCTTATCAAACGATAGTCGATGTTTTGTGAATTGGTTAATAATCAACAGTAAAGCTGTAGCATAAAAAGGTGCAACTGCTTCTCTCTGTAAATAGACTAACATCCAAATTAATGAGACAAACACTGCAATAAAATACCAACCATCCTTAAAGACACTTCCTAACTTAGGAAGTTCTTCTTTCGGTAAGCCTTTCAAGTCGTTCTTGGCTGCATAAGCATCAATTTGCATAAAGAGACCAAAAAAATAGAGAACCGATGGCACTATTGCTGCGATAGCTACCGATACATAACTTATATTTAGGAAACTGGCCATAACGAATGCCGTTGCGCCCATAATAGGTGGCATAAAAACACCACCGGTCGATGCGCAGGCCTCTACTCCAGACGCATATTCTTTTGTGAATCCAATGCGACGCATCGCAGGAATGGATAATGGTCCAGTGGTAAGAACATTACTTATCGGCCCACCACTCATCGACCCCATCAGACCACTAGAAAAGATTGAAACTTTTGCCGGACCCCCACGCAAATGTCCAAGAAGAGCGAAAGCCAAATTTATAAAGAATGGTCCTCCACCAGTAAATTGTAATGACACACCAAAGATTAAAAATCCAAAAACAAGTTGCACAAATACTCGCATAGGAATACCGAATAAGCTCTCTTCACCTAAAACATGAAAGATCGCCACATCGCCAAGCGGTATTGACAACGCTGCGATAACATTGGGCAATGAAGCTGCAAATGTTGGATACAAAGAGAAAATAAGAACTATGGAAAAGACAGGCCACCCACCCGCCCTGCGACCAGCCTCTAAAACAATTATCCAGGTAATCGCCGCGAGAAAAACTCCGATATCAGGGGCAGCATATTCCCATGCCTCTAAGACGATTCTCTCAGCATTGAATGCGAAATAAGAGAATACAACTGCTAATGCAATCATGATTGCGCAGTCGTACCAAGGTATATAATCGAGACTATGCTTATTAGCTGGGAATGTTACAAAGACCATGCAAAGCATGATTCCAGTAATTAGGTACATGTAACGACTATCGAGCATCACATATCCGATAAAAAATCCCAAATTAAAAATCTGGTTAATGGCTAGAAATATTGAGCAAGCAGTCATAACAGCCATAGCCAACTGCCATTTTTTAGGGATGTTTCTATAGCGGGTTTGTTTCGGCTCTTTCGAAGAATTAGCAGGAGCATCTTCTAATTCACTGGTAACTTCTAAATTTGGTTCAGTCATAAGAATGAGTTTTAGAGTCCCTGCCCTAAGGTAATAAGATTAACTTTAGCAAGCGCCTGCTCTCTATACTTAGTCCAAGCTTCCTCAAATTCCTGATAACCATCGGGTGCTGAAGGCAAGAACTCGTTCCACGCTTCTCTGAGGATAGATTGCCGATAGAGATTTNTCTGATTATTTTCATCGGCCTTATCTGTCCAAGCACCGATCTCTTTATAATAGCGTATAGCGCCCTCATGAAAAGGGACGAACGCCTGTTCAAACTTCTGTCTATCTAAAGTCCANCCACCAGCTCCNGGAGCGTTGTCTTTATATTCATCNAAATGGGTATGCATGATCTTCACCATACTGTAGACCATGGCCTCATCTGATTTTTCGAGGGCAACTAAAAAAGGATAAGCTGATGTAAAAACCTCAATTCCCTCTTCGGGAATAGTAGGTCCCTCGAAAGCTATATGCGGCACATACCATGGAAGACGCTCCCGNACACGCTGNACTGCTTCCAGATCTGCATGGGAAAATTGCGCGAAAGTCAGCCCTCTGGGAGAGGCTTCAATCCTCAGAAACGGTGGTGAATTGCAAGCGCCACCAGCCATATCAGCTCGATTATTAAGCACTGCATCAATAGAAGCGTTATATCCGCCAACCTCAACAGCCACCACATCATCCCATGTCAGATTTGCGTACGACAAGAGAGCCGCAGTCGCGTTATTCAAAGATGGTGCNCCCTGAACCCAGGTTACCCGTTTCCCTCTAATATCAGATATTTTTGCAACTCCTGCATCAGATGCCATTGCGAAGGTAAAGGAGCAACTATCAGAAAAATTAGACATCAAAGCCCTTATGGGCTGAGGACCCCAAATTTTTGATGCAAAATTTAATATACCCTCCTGCGCATANACAGATTCNGAGCCTCCAGCNGAGAAGTGCACCCTACCGGCCCTCAAAGTAGCTAAACGAGATACATCATTTCGACCAGGGATAACNCGAAGGTTAACCCCATATTGCCTTTGNAAGATNTTACCAATNGCTACAGCCTGACTATACCCCCCGGTACCCGTGGGATATGCGGACCATGCAATTGTCTTTGGAAATTGGATATTTTTTTCTGCGGCGAACAATCCTTGCACTGGCATGATTGATAGCATGCAAATCACTAGACTGAATATTCTACAGAACACAGTTTGGCGATTTAGTAAAATTCCAGAGCACAGAAAGGTTTGCAAGAGATTCATTTGGGACACCGTTATTATTATCGGTCCCAAGAATATCTTAGCTATCTACTCTTTACTATGAGGATCAATTAATTAACCAAAAAAAAACACCCGAACAAAGTGTTTGGGTGTTTTTCATCTTTGAAATATTTATCTGGTTACAGTTACCGTAACATTTTGATAGGTAAACATGGATCCGTCGCTAGCTATCCCACGCAACACATATTCGCCGGGCGTATCGAACGTCACCTGTGAACTCCAACGATTTCCCTCCGGTGGAAGGGGTATTGTAAAAGGTGGTGACCAAGGAGAATTAGCGTAGACCCGAGAATCCATGTAAGTCTTCATCTGCGTTGGCTCAAAAGTAGCTCGATCAGCAGGTCCTCTATATACCGTCCAAGAAAATCTCTCTCCGGGCCCTGAGGAAACTACTATCGATTGAGGTGGCCGATAAATCTGCTCTGGCGTTCTTGGAACTGGCCGCTGAGATCTAGCTGGAAGATTATCAGGATCCTTGACTATAACCGCTAGATCTAAAGGCTGCCCAACTCGGACTGTCCTGAAAGCCTCGCCCTCTAGGGTTAGTTCAGGTGGAATGTTAGTTCTTAAACGATCATCGAGACTACCAAACGCACCACCGACCTCAGTTGAAATCACCTGAGGGTCGATTCGATAGTCAGGCTTAAGGGTTCCATAAGCCCGGCCTGTATGACTTGATCTTCCCTGAAGAGTCCATACTAACTCTTTTTCTCCAAAATCAGCGGGGACATCTACTGTAAACAGGAATGGATTCCTTCGAGGGTAGAAGTGCGTGGGCTGACCGCGATCTGCTTGCGAAAAGTCATAACCATCAACTGTAATATCATCCAATTGACCGGGTTCAACAACGCTAAAATAATTCCGCTGTCCAACATCAACGTCGAACTCTTCTTCCCAGTTTGAGTTCATATAGCCAAAAAAAAGTTTGAATGTTCCATCATCATTTGGCCACCAACCTTCGTATGCTGGCGAGAGAATATCACCAGACAAAATCATTCTCCTCTCTTGGGCGGTTGCTGAAAAAGCAACCACCAAGAGAAGCGCCGCGATCACAAAAGAATAACTGCTTCGTGCTCGCATTTTAGTCTGATCCTCCGCCAGCCTCATCATATTCTGGCACAGGCGCCCAGCACAGCGGACAACCGACATCATAGTTATTCTTGTTACCCAAGATTTCACGTCGAGCCGCCATTTCTTCCTGGAATTGCTCTTCTGTCATTGTTACTGAGTAGCCCAAATCTATGAACATGTTAGACACGGAACGTCGGCCACCTCCAGACCAGTTTCTGGAATCAGCCAGATTAGGGTTGTTTGAAGAGGTGTCCATGTAAGCGATTGTTTGAAGGATCGTGCCTTTAGGTAATAACGGCGCGCTATCCTCTTTATAGATGTACTGCTTCACCCAATTGTGGTCGTATCCAACACAGTTAATAGTGAATTTGTTATGCCCAAAAATAGCTTCTAGACACATTCTCACGCCCGGAGCGTGAAGATGAGGCTCAAACGCCATAATCTTTGTGTGTTCCTGAAGTACAACTGAGTTTCTTAACTCTTGGTTAGGGAGCCCGGGCAAAACGTCGAGGTCTACGCCATTACCTGTTCTGGGACCTCTCTCGGTATATTTAGGTTTGTAACCTTTTGGAAAGAATTTTATACCAAATTCCAAGTGACCCTTCGTCTCACGCCCGTTTGAATGCATATGCGCAGCATTAAGATGTAACGCAGAGTTTGCCTGAAGAAGTCGACCAGCACTATCAGGGAACTTGTCTGCGTTTCGACCAACTTCATGTATGGGCCAACCTACCCGTGTTTCAGGTAAGATAAAAGAACCGTCCTCACTCAAAACACCACTGCTGTATGTCATATGATGCCAAATGTAGCGACCCCCAACGGTATTGCTGCCAATATCGTCTGGAATATCATTAACTTCCTTAACTTCGATAGACTGAACATATCTGTCTTCAGTCAGTCCAGTTGGCACTATACCAATATCACCCCACCAATCCGGTGCAACCGCGGGTCTAGTCATTTCTGGACCAGTCAAAACCAAATCAGGCTCACCTAACGTCCAGTCTTCACCCTCTGTCACAACGTACGGAGGCGGTTCGTTTGCTGGATTTCCTCGAGGAGCTCCATTTTGAGCCCATGCCTGGATCATCGCTAAATCGAGATCAGACAGAGAATAGTCGCTCTCGAAACCGTCAGAGATACCAATATCTTTTTCGATATACCATGGTGGCATCGCACCCATCCTGTCGCGAATTGCCGTTCTGTACATAATCACTGGAGCCCATGGCCTGACCTCATCATACGATAAGAAAGACATTGGCCCGCCGCCGCCAGGTCTATGACACTGCAGACAGCTCCGCTGCAAAATAGGGGCTATGTGATCAGCATAGTTTATGTCAGACGCTTGCATCTCAAAGTCAGCAATATCGTAATAGTGCATTTTTTGAGCGGACGGATTGCTATCGTAGGACTGCGCGATAGTCTGGTTCGCAATGGCAAGTGTCGTAAGAGCTAGTAGAGTGAGAATTTTTCTGACAATCATTTCAGCTTTCTCCCGTTGTGGTTTTCTGTATTTTATCGGTATCGATTTGACGAAAACTTCTTTTATTTCAAAGCTATAAGACTATCGCAAAGCAAGAGCTTAATACTAGCTAGGTCACAATAAGTTGCAATCACTACAACCTCGATACTAAAGACTGAAAGCATAAAATCCCAGTATCGTTTTGTCTACTAAACTTGAGCTTATTTTACTAAGCCAAGCCCTCAAAATTATTGCTAATTTGGGCTTTTAAGCGCAAAAGCAGTTAAGGTCGTACCTGATGGGATCATTACGTACTGTAACCCATCTAGCATATAGGTGATCGCGGCAGCTCCCCAAATTCTTGAGCCTGTTTGGTAGTGCCACAAATTTTCTCCAGACTCAGCATTAAAAGCCATAAAATTACCTTCGTGATCGCCAGCAAAAACTAAGCCTGATGCGGTAGACATGACTCCCCCAAAGGTAGGCGACGGATACCTAAATTCCCACTCCAATTGACCTGTGTGAACGTCTAGCGCTCGCAGTGCTCCATAACCCGCTTCAGCATCAATAAAAACTGTGCCGCCAAAATTGGATTGACCTCGAGTATCTGCAGGTTCCTCAGGCACGTAAGTCGCGCAAGTTTCTCTTGCAGTAAGAATGAAAAGATCCAACCCGGGAAAGAACGTAGGCGGATAAAAATTAGTAGAGCCCCAAGGATCCGGCAAACAACCCAAACTACCATCATTTAGAACCACCGGCCTTCCATCCTCTCCTATTTCTCTTGCCCATGTGGTTGCTGTGAAGGGTTCGCCAAGTAAAAATTCTCCTGTAACGCGATCTAGAACATAAAAGAATCCGTTCCTATTGCCGACCATGACCACCCGCCTTGGCTGACCTTCCCACTCGATGTTTGCAAGCACTGGCATATGGTTCGAATCCCAGTCATTTACATCATGTGGTGTGAACTGGTAGTGCCAACGAAGTTCTCCGCTGTCAGCATCCAGAGCAACAATAGAATCGGTATAGAGGTTATCGCCAGGTCTATTCTCATCGTAATAGTCCGGATTAGGATTACCAACCCCCCAGTAAATCAAGTTTAAATCAGGATCAAACGACCCGTTCATCCAGGTTCCGCCGCCGCCCTGCGCAAGAATGGTTGGATCGTTGGGCCAGGTTTCGCTGCCGGGCTCACCAGGACCAGGAATCGTATTGAAGCGCCAAATTCTTTCGCCAGAAACTGGATCAAAAGCATCAATGAACCCCCTCGTCTGGTATTCTCCGCCCGAGATTCCCACGATTACTTTGTTGTCCAGTATCAAAGGCGCCAGTGTCGCCGAATATCCAATCTGATAATCAGCTAATTCTCGCTCCCAGAGAACCTCTCCAGTTCTCCTATCGAATGACATTAAATGAGCATCCAAAGTCACCATGAAGAGCTGATTACCCAACATACCAAAACCCCGATTAACCGGTGCGCTGGCTCCGTATGTCAGATCATCCGGCAGATTTCTCCGATACTCCCAAAAAGGCCTGCCAGTCCGTGCATCCAAGGCCCAAGCATAATTGTTTGATCCGGTTACATAGAGAACGCCATCATCCAACAAAGGAGTGCCCTCCCAACCACGGCCACGAGTAGTGGTTCCAGACTGAAAAGTCCAAATTGAGCGAAGGTCTCCAATATTATCCGGAGTAATCTGAGTAAGCGGACTATGGCGTCTCCCACTGTAATCGCCCGAGTAGGTCAACCAGCGGGTTGGGTCAGAAAAACCGTTTAAAATGTCTTCGTAATTTGGGCCGACACTAGACTGACCAAAAGTTGCGCAAGAAATAACCAGCCATGAAGTAGCTATCAATTTTGAATATTTAACTGTATTTCTCATCTTCGATTACTCTCAATTATATTTAGACTACAAACTTGATTGCAGGAAACTAATGATATTTCTGAGTTCTGTGTCGCTTAGCAAGGACTCAGAAAAAACAGGCATCAAAGACTGCTCCTCATATTCGAGTCCCTTAAGAGACATTTTTGAAAAAGCTCTAAGAGATTGATTCGCATCCATTATCTGAATAGAGAATGCATCCTCTCGTTTAATAACTCCTTGAATCTGCTGACTATCCGAAGTTGTAATTGATACAGGTTTATAACCACGTGATATGGAGAAACTCGGGTTTCTTATCGAACTAATTAGCGCCTCTAGTGATCTGACCTCTGTTATTTTCGACAAATTAGGACCCAAAGCACCTCCCTCATTCCCTTTGCGATGACAAGCTGCGCAATTGTTTGAAAAGAGTGTTCTACCCAAATCAGGATTTCCATCTACAGCAGAGGAAATACCGGAAACTCCAATGCTTCGCAGGTACGATACTAACATCCAAATTTCTGTATCAGGAAAAGTATGCGCCGGCATAATGCTGCCTGGCACACCATTTCGAATTTTGTCAAAGACAGATTCATCAGATGTTCCGGNGCCTGCGTAAACCAAAGTCAGATCTGGGGCATCTATTGAATCAATTCCTTTTGCATCAGCACCATGGCAAGTTGCACATTGAGCCCGAAAAATAGATCCACCAACCCGCGCAGCTCGCGGATCACCCTCTAATGGGTTTACTTCTTGGCCATAAGTCCATTGAGCGCCGAGTAACCAGGCAAACAGCAGCCAGCTCAACTTATCTGTGAAGGCCAATCTCAGAGCATGTTTCGAAATTGCCACTTTATTTTTAAATCCCATTGTGTGAATCGTTTAAGGATCATAACATAGGACTGATGAGGCGAGAACGGACCCAGAATAGGTTATTCTGGGTCCCGAAGTTGACATAAAAGATTCATTAGGCTATTCATTGTCAAAGGAAGTTTCTCAGCTTCACTTCTCTAAAAAATATTGGAGTAACAAATGGCTCATAATCCAAAAAGAAAGATCGAATTAATCACGTCTGTACTTACAGCGGCATTTTTAGGTTTGGCTGTGCTTGTAACCCAGACTGATGTGATTTCGGCTCAGTCCAGCAACTTCCAGGGCGGCCAGCCAGAAGTCAGCCAGACACCTGATATGCGAAATGTAAGGATTCTCTTCCCAGCTGGAGTTCGTTCCTCTTGGCACACGCACACTTGGGGTCAGCTGCTTATGATTGAGGAAGGTGTTGGTCTTCATCAAATTCGAGGAAGGACAATCGAGGAGTTCTATCCAGGTGAACCTTACTGGACGCCCGCTGATGTGGAGCACTGGCATGGAGCTCATCCCGATCACGATGCCCTTCAATTGACCATTTATGAAGGGAACGTTGAATGGCTCGATCCGGTTACAGATGCACAATACTCTGGATTGAGAGTGAGACCGCAATCAAGGTCTTCCGACTAATAACTAGAAATTTTTGCAAATAACCGTAAAGAAAAAGAGATTTCTTTACGGTTATTTTTTTTGACAAGGCCAGTTGCAAGGATGCAGCTCATTTTTTAAGACTTAGCTATAAAATCCACAGTACTTAACTTTCGCATGAGAGGGAGATTTTAACCTATGCAGGTGTGTTTTTGCCGTGTTCCAACCATTATGGTTTTTGTGATATCCATTACCTCTTGTGAACAAAAACAAGCAGACATCCCACCGATAAGTTTTGAAGAGAATCTTCAGCAGCAACTAATAGAGGCCGAATCCGGAGATGTCATAGAAATACCATCAGGAGTNCACCGTCTCACAAGAAGCTTATCCCTGAACGTATCCGGTGTCACAATAAAAGGAGCAGGGATAAATTCATCGATTTTATCCTTCAAGNATCAACAACAGGGTGCGGAGGGGTTGTTGGTTAGCGCAGACAACTTCANCATACAAGACCTGGCTATCGAGGATACCACTGGCGATGCTTTAAAGGTTAATGAGAGCANCAATGTTGTTATCAGAAATGTGAGGACCGAGTGGACAAACGGACCGGCCACAACCAATGGCGCTTATGGCATTTATCCAGTCCAGTCCACAAATATACTTATTGACGGCGCTGTCGCGATCGGTGCCTCCGATGCTGGTATCTATGTCGGACAATCCTCACAGATCATAGTCCGTAATTCGCATGCTGAGTCCAATGTCGCTGGAATAGAAATTGAAAACTCAACGTATGCAGATGTTTATAACAACGTTGCTGTGAATAACACTGGCGGCATATTGGTCTTTGATTTGCCCAATCTCCCGGTTCAAGGGGGAGCTAACACTCGTGTCTTCAACAATGANATTAGCACCAACAATACAAGCAACTTTGCACCAGCAGGAAACATTGTTGGAACAGTGCCTTCTGGCACTGGGCTCATGGTTTTAGCNAACGATAACATAGAAATTTTTGGCAACACTTTCAATGAAAACAATAGTGCGAACATCCTAGTCGTCAGCTATTACATCACGGAAAGGCCNTTTGACGATCCAAACTATGATCCGTTCCCTGAATACATCCATATCCATGAAAATCAGTTCAATGGAGGNGGCNCATCCCCTGACTCGGAGCCNCTTGAGGCGCTTCAATCCGCAACTGGCAAACCCATTCCTCATGTCGTTTGGGACGGAACAATNAAGCAGGATTCAAAATTTAATCAAGTTCTGTGTATGCAAAATAATAATGCCCTGACATATGTTAATCTTGACGCTTCAAATGGATTTTCAATGCCAACATTTGATCCTGCAAGTCACGACTGCACCTTGCCAAAGCTGTCTCAGATTTCATTAAGTTTCGATACAGAATGAAGTTTCATCAGCTCAAACTTCTTTGTGCAGGCTTTCTCTGTTTAGGGGCACTCCAAAACTGCTCAGAGCGATCACCTTTTTTTCATGCCGTTGAAGACCCCATTAGACTNTCAGACTGGGATCTGTTTACACTTGACTCTATAAGTCTAACCCCGGCGGACAGCAGTCTGGTTTTTGCGCCTAATAATCCTCTATTTTCAGATTATGCCCACAAGCTCAGGACGATGTGGATTCCAAATGGCACAAAGATCGCTCTGATGGACGAACAACTCATCTATCCCGTGGGCACAATTCTAAGCAAAACTTTTTATTACCCGACCGACTCAAAAGGAAACTTTGTGCAAGTGGATGATGGAAATTTAGCTTCTTTAGATTTGACAAAGAACAGTTTAGTCGAAACACGTTTGTTGGTGAAAAGAGATATAGGCTGGGAGGCGCTGCCCTATGTATGGAACGAGAACCAAACAGAAGCCTTCCTAAGAGTCGCCGGATCCACCAAAGCGATTGTCCTTTCTCACGAGGAAAAACATACAGAATTTACTTATTTTGTCCCTAATCAAAACCAGTGCTCAGCATGTCACGTGACCGATCATCCTGATGGTNAAATGCATCCATTAGGAGCAGTTTCGAATCAACTATCTGCAAGGATTAGCAACAGTAACTTCGGCAGCCAACTAGAAACACTGGTCTCCAAAGGTTGGCTAGACTCAATCCCTGTGACAGAACCTAACTATTCTTGGAAAGATGCGGACATCAGCGTTGAGCAACGGGCNGCAGCCTATCTCAACATGCACTGCGGTCATTGCCACAACAAAAATGGTGCCGCAGATACCTCAGCACTATTACTAGATGGTTCCCACGATTTAATGATTAACATGGGCGTGTGCAAGACCCCGGTTGCCGCAGGCGGGGGGGCTGGAAACAAGAAATACAGCATAGTCCCTGGGTCACCGGAAGAGTCCATCCTGATGTATCGTATGCTATCTGATCAACCTGATGAAATGATGCCTGAATTAGGACGTTCCCTTGTTCACCAAGGAGGAATTGAGATAATTCGAGAATGGATCTCTAAAATGCCTGGTTCATGCCCATAAGGACAATAGAACTTCTACTAAACCCAATGTAGACTGTACTGAACNATAAATAAGGTGCAGCCGTTGTTCCGCCTAACTTTTTTAACTCTCATCTGCCTATTGCTAGCCTGTTGTAATGAGCAGGCAGATTCGCAGCGCACTTACGTCTTATCTACGGGCACAACGGGAGGCACCTTCTATCCCGTAGGAGTTGCGCTATCAACCCTGGTTTCAGCATCACAGGATATTGATTTTTCATTAACAGCAATAAGCTCAGCCGGGTCAATGGAAAACATAAAACTCTTGCGTGACAATCAGGCTCAATTCGCCCTGATATTGGGCATCTTTGGTGCCTGGGCTTATGGCGGATCCGGACCAATAGTCAATCCTCAGGAAAATTTAAGGTCAGTAAGTGCAATGTGGCCGAACGTTGAGCATTTTGTTTTAAAGTCAGATCTCACGACAACAGGCACGATACAGGACCTTAAAAATCTTAACGGTGCTCGCTACTCAATCGGCATGCGCAACTCTGGGGCTGAGTTCACAGGCTTCTATATTTTCGACGCTTTGGGCATTAACTGGTCGGAAGAGCTATCCGTTGCTTACATGGGATATGGCCCCTCTGCTAGCGCGTTGCAAGATGGCAATATCGTGGGCATGAACGTTCCGGCTGGCCCTCCTGTCACTGCCATTACAAGAGCCTATGCCCTCCTAGGGGAGGAGATGACAATACTTGACTTCACCGAAGAGGAAATCAAGAGTTTAAACTATGAATTCCCGCTCTGGGAATCATACGAACTTGAACCGGGAACCTATCCGACTCAAGTAGAGACAATAAACACGGTAGCAAGCCCAAACATACTCATCGTAAGAGAGGATGTTCCGGAGAAAATTGTATACGATATGACCAAAATGCTTTGGGAGAATTTGGCTACTCTGCAAGAAATACACAGTGCCACTGACTCCATGTCAATCGACAGCGCCTTGGCAGGGGTAACAGTCCCTCTCCACCCTGGCGCATATCGTTACTATGTAGAGCAGGGAGTTAATATTCCTGAACATTTGCAAACCAGATAATTCCTTAAAGCTAAGTTCTATAGAGAATGGGATCATAAGGGAGTATGCTTTATTCTCCAAAGGTGTGTTTGTAATTTAAAAATAAATAAAAACTCAAGGGTGATCATATGCATCATACATCAATGTCCAGGCGTCGTTTCCTGCAAACTACGAGCGCAGCTGCAGTTTGGCTGCCGACCTCGGTGAGAGGATACAGCGCAAATGAAGTACAAGCGCTCTTCGTCGACGGAGAAATGCAGCAAGATATTTCGAAGTGGGAACTCGACACACCAGCGCTATGTGTAGATTTGGATGCTCTTGAAGGAAATATCGCCAAGATGCAAAACACAACCGCCCTAAATGGAATCGCAAGCCGCCCTCATGCGAAAACTCACAAGACGCCGGTTATTGCGCAAATGCAAATGGATACTGGATCTGTCGGTATATGCGTTGCCAAAGTAAGCGAAGCTGAAGCTATGTTTCAGAACGGCATCGACAAAATATTACTGACAACGACTAACGTTACTGCAACTAAAATTCGACGAGCTATGAAACTTCGGGAAGTATGTGGTGACTTTATTCAGGCCACCGATTCTCCCGACAACGCAAGATTATTATCGGAGGCGGCTATTTCCATGAATATCATTGCGGATGTAGTTGTTGATGTTGACCCAGGTGGTAATCGCACTGGAATTACCCCAGGGCAGCCAGCTTTACAACTTGCCCAATTAGTAGACCAGCTACCTGGATTAAGGCTTCGCGGCCTACTTTGCTATGACGGTGGATCACAACATGTTAAAGGTTTTGATCAAAGGCGATCACAAACTCTGAGCAGACTAAACGCTGCATCTGAGACTTATGATTTATTCAACAACAGCGGACTAACCACAGAAATTTTCAGTGGCGGTGGGACTGGCACCTACAACATTGATCATGAAACCCGAGGACTCACAGATATTCAGGTTGGAAGCTATGTATTTATGGATGCCCAATACATCGATATTGGGGGTGAATCAAACAATGAGATTTATTCAGATTTCCAACCCGCATTAACAATTTTAACTACCGTTCTCAATGATCAATATGAAGGACGAGCCACTACAGATGCTGGAGCAAAGGCTTGCACCATAAATAGGCCATGGTCTCGAATCAAAGGCGAAACCGGTATTTCTTACAGTTCTGGTTCAGATGAATTTGGAACTATACGTTATGAATCTGACGCATCTCGAACCTATAAAGTCGGAGACACAGTTGAATTAATCGTATCTCACTGTGATCCAGTGGTTAATTTATACAATCAGATGTATGCAATACGAAATGATAAAGTCGAGGCCGTGTGGCAAATATCTGCCCGGGGAATGTCTGCCTAAGAATTTCATAACAAACTATAAGTAGAGGAAATATTGAAAAATATTTTATGCGTTATGACTTCAAAGTTATTGCGTAAGAATAAATAAGCTAAAGGACACTATTTTGATTTTCGAAAACAACGACCCAAAGGTAGCAGTACCCCATAAAGATTTAACTTCAGTTGTATTACAAAGAGCTAATGAACTTGGAGAAAAACCTGCCCTGATAGATGGAGTATCAGGCCGCACTCTTTCTTATACAGAATTAAAAAAGCAAATCAATCACCTAGCTAGCGGACTCCATCAAAGAGGATTCAAGAAAGGCGACGTTTGTGCAGTTTTCTGCCCAAATATGCCCGAATACGCAACTATATTTCTCGGAGTAGCATCAATAGGTGGAATAAATACTACCGTTAATTCTTTATACTCTATTAATGATCTAGTCCATCAATTCAACGATTCAAACGCCAAGTTTTTGATAACCATTCCAGATTTTATGGACAGAGCACTCCCAGCGGCAAAAAAATGTGGTATTGAGGAAATTTTTGTTCTTGGCGAAGCGGAAGGCGCGACACCATTTAGCGAACTCCTGAGTAACGACGGCAATCCTCCCGAGGTTGCTATAGATCCAAAGAATGATTTAGTAGCACTCCCATACTCTAGTGGTACGACCGGATTATCCAAAGGGGTCATGCTAACGCATGAGAATCTCGTATCTGATATGGTTCTGACAACTTCAATAAATACCCTAACCGACGATGATGTGTTGATTGGTGTGCTTCCTTTCTTCCATATCTATGGGATGGTCTTAATTCTCAACTTGGCGATCTTCAAAGGGGTTAGCCTTGTTACCATGCCACGATTTGATCTAGAACAATTCTTGCAAATCGTTGAAAAATACAAAATAACATGCCTAAATCTTGTGCCTCCTCTTGTGTTGGCTTTATCCAAACATCCTCTTGTTGAAAAATATGACGTTTCCAGCATTCGATTAATAAGTTCCGGGGCGGCTCCCTTAGGCCAAGAGCTAGAGCAGGCCTGCGCAAACCGACTGGGTTGTGAAATTTACCAAGGTTATGGGCTGACAGAGGTTGCGGGTGCATCACACATAAACACGATACCAGTTCCCACCGATAAGGTAGGTGCTGTGGGTCGTGTGGTGCCAAATACCTATTCAAAAATCATAGACACCGAATCAGGAAAAGAACTCGGCTTTAATGAACGAGGTGAAGTTCTTATAAAGGGACCTCACGTAATGAAGGGTTATTTGAATAACGAAGAGGCTACAAATCACTGCATTGACCAGGATGGGTGGTTTCACACGGGCGATATCGGCTACGCGGACGAGGATGGTTACTTCTTCATTGTTGACCGCGTAAAAGAACTCATAAAGTATAAAGCCTATCAAGTCGCACCTGCTGAACTCGAGGCTATTCTTGTAAGCCATGAGGCGATCGTGGATGCAGCCGTCATCCCAAGCCCCGACGAAGAAGCTGGCGAAATCCCTAAAGGTTTCGTCGTCCTAAATCAGGACATGGATCCTCAAGAAATAATGGATTTTGTAGCAGAGCAGGTTGCTCCTCATAAAAAGATAAGAAAAATTGAAATAGTTGACGAAATTCCAAAATCTGCTTCCGGAAAAATACTCAGGCGTGTACTCGTCGAACAGGAAAGATCGAAAATTGGTCAATGAATGTTTAAGTTTCAGTCACATCAAAAAGTGATGCAAGAACTGTTGCAGTTGTAATGCANAACGAAAATAAAGTAGGTTTCATTTCTNTGGGATGTCCAAAGGCACTGGTGGATTCTGAGCGTATATTAACCCAGCTTCAGCGGGATGGTTACGCAATAACGCCGAGCTATGATGACGCAAACATAGTGGTAGTAAATACTTGTGGTTTCATAGATAGCGCAAAAGATGAGTCTTTATCCGCTATTGAAGAGGCANTTGAAAAAAATGGCAAGGTGATTGTCACCGGATGCCTCGGGGCTCAGAGCGACCTAATTACTGAAAAACACCCTAAGGTGCTGGCAGTAACTGGTCCTCATGCTTATGAACATGTTGTCGGACAAGTTCGTGAACATCTGCCACTCTCAAAATCGGAGCATAACCCCTTCATAGACCTGCTGCCCGCTCAAGGGGTCAAACTCACGCCCAAGCATTACTCATACCTAAAAATTTCTGAGGGTTGTAACCATAAGTGCAGTTTCTGCATTATTCCTTCTATGCGCGGCAAACTTGTCAGTAGACCTGTCGCGGATATATTGGATGAAGCTCAAAGACTAGTAACCTCCGGCACAAAAGAATTACTTGTGATCTCGCAAGATACGAGTGCATACGGCGTTGATCAAAAATACTCGACAGGTTTTTGGCAAGGTCTCCCAGTTAAGACGAACATGAAGGGCCTTTGCGAAGCACTGGCAAAATTTGACGTATGGATTAGATTACACTATGTCTATCCATACCCTCATGTCGATGAGATCATTCCACTCATGGCAGAGGGAAAAGTATTACCCTACCTAGACATACCTTTTCAACACGCAAGCCCAAAAATACTCAAGGCCATGCGCCGTCCTGCTGCTACAGAAAACACATTAAAGCGACTCCTACAATGGAGAAAATTAGTACCGGATATCACAATTAGAAGCACGTTTATAGTTGGCTTTCCCGGAGAAACTGAGGGGGATTTTGAAGAACTTCTCAACTTTTTAAATAATGCCCAACTAGATCGTGTTGGCTGTTTCAAATATTCAGCGGTTGACGGCGCTGATGCTAATAAGTTGGATGCTCCTTTATCAGAAGAAGTAAAACAAGAACGATGGGAAAGATTTATGGAGCTACAACAAAGCATAAGCAAAAAAAAGCTAGCGGCAAAAATTGGAACCGAGATTGAAGCTATCGTCGACAAGGCTGATACAGAAAGTATTGTGGCTCGATCAACGGGTGATGCGCCGGAAATTGATGGTCAGGTTTATGTAGAGTCATCAAGAAATCATAAACCTGGTGATCTAATCACCGTTAAAATCGTAGCATCTGATGAATATGACTTATACGGAGTAGACGCTGACTAACTCTGTCGAGTTTTGTCTGCGCCTTTTTCCCACGAGTTCACTTAACTCATACGTAATCAGGATTTTGAATGAACATATTGTTAACAGGTGCTTCGGGCTTGATTGGGAGAGCTATCAACTCTGAACTAACAAAACAAGGCAACACTGTCTACCCGCTAGTTAGAAATAGACGCGAGGGTCCTTTTTTTTATATGCAAGACACAGATGAAATTTTTTTAGATCAATCAATTCACTTGGGCGCAGTCATTAATCTAGCTGGAGTAAACATCTCAGAGCGTAGGTGGAACCCGAAAGTCAAGGAACACATAGTTCAAAGCAGAGTACGAACCACCGAGATCCTTTCGGATGCAATCGCTAATCTAAAGGAAAAACCAGATGTCTATTTATCAGCCTCTGCAATCGGCTATTACGGCACCAACTCAAGTTCAATTCTTTCAGAATCCAGCCCGGCCGGAAAAGATTTTCTTGCCCAACTGGCGGTGGACTGGGAAAGAGCCACTAAGCCGGCTCAAGCTGCAGAAATACGAACATGCCTTCTTAGATTTGGCCTTGTTTTAAGCCCCGCTGGTGGCATGATCAAAAACCTGCTCTTACCATTTCGCCTCGCTTGCGTCGGACCCATTGGAAGCGGCCATCAAATGTTGAGCTGGGTTAGCTTGCCGGATACTGTAAGTATCATGAATAAATTACTAAACGATAAAAATTTTAGCGGAGCAATTAATCTGGTATCTGGCACTCCCGCAAGCAGTCTAGATTTTGCAAAAGCTCTAAGTGATTCAATCAAGCGCCCTGCTCTACCGAAAATTCCAGCGGGCATTGTAAGGATGATGTTTGGGGAAGTGGCTGACGCTGCGTTACTGGTAGGCGCAAGTGTAACTTCCGAAAGAATCTCTGAGCTACAAATCGAATTACAGCACGCGAATTTAAATCAGTGTCTTGGCGAGATCATGTAATACCCAGATGTATCAGAGAAGAAAATTGCAAGCTGTCATAATCAAAGACATTGTAAGTACGAAAGTTGCTTCAACTAGGGAAGAGTAATTACTGGCCTTCGACATTAAGTTTGCGGTAAGCACGAAGAAGAAAATTGTGAGGCTTATCAGAAAAATAAAGGCAACCGAATCATTTGCCACAGCCAAACTAATGATCCAGGCGAGAAGGAGGGTGGAGAAGAACTGACAAACCAGAGCGATCATTGAAAAACCTCCTTGCGCCCCATCCTTCAACCCTAATCCAGCTGCCCATTTACCTCCAAAAGCCGTTGGAGAATACCAGAACGAGGCGAACAGATAGCTTATAATAGTACTCAAACCTACAGCCAACCAATTGACGTTCGTAACAAGCGCTTCCACTGGTTTACTCCTTTATAAACTTTATTCAATAGAGTTAAGCGGCTTCAACCCAATTCTCTTAACAGTCGACCAGTAAAATTTTATACGCTTATCTGCCTGCCGGTGTGGCATACAACATCAAAAAATCGTAATCTAACCGGCAATATCGACAGCTTGAGGTGTGAAATGACTAACCGTATGATTTTTTTGGCGTTCCTATTCGTTCTCATGATGCCCTTTAGGTTCAGCTTAGCACAAAGCAATGACTTAGATAGCTTAAAGGCTGAGGCTGTTTCCTCCATAGATTCGCTGGCGAAACTCAATCAAGAGATCATTGATAGTTTATTTTCTTTCGCTGAACTCGGCTTCCAAGAATTTGAAACACAGCGTTACTTAACAGAAATCCTCGAACAAAACGATTTTGAAGTTGAGCTTGGCATTGCTGGCATACCTTCCGCTTGGTGGGCAAGCTGGGGAAGCGGAGAGCCAGTGATTGCGTTAGGGTCTGATGTGGATGGAATCCCTCGAGCCTCACAGATGCCAGGGGTTGCTTTCCGTCAGCCGATGATAGAGGGAGCACCAGGTCACGGCGAGGGGCACAACTCAGGCCAGGCGGTTAACATCGTTGCTGCATTAGCAGTTAAAGAAATAATGGAGAGCAAGGGACTACCAGGAACAATAGTGATCTGGCCTGGAATAGCTGAGGAATTATTAGGGACTAAAGCTTGGTATGCCAGAGACGGACTTTTTGAGGGAGTAGATGCGGTTTTATTCACCCACGTATCTAACAATCTCTCAGTCAGTTGGGGACGAGCACGAGGTACCGGTTTGGTATCCGTTGAGTATCTCTTTGACGGAGTTGCCGCACATGGCGCTGGCGACCCCTGGAAAGGACGAAGCGCTCTCGATGCGGTCGAACTAATGAACATTGCTTGGAATTATCGGCGAGAACATCTTCATCCACTTCAACGATCCCACTATGTAATTAGTAATGGTGGCGATCAGCCGAATGTTGTTCCTTCCTCGGCGAGTGTTTGGTACTTCATCCGTGAAGTTAGTGCCGATGGGATACGTAATAACTTCTCAACACTGCACCAAATCGCTGAGGGCGCATCATTGATGACTGACACCTCAATGTCCAGAAAAATTGTTGGCGCCGCTTACCCGCGGCATTTCAATAGACCAATTGCTCTGGCGATGGATGAGAATATAAAGAAAATCGGACTACCCTCTTGGTCTGAGAACGATCAACAATTTGCTAAAGCACTGCAAACGCTCATGGGAGCAGAACAACCAGAAGGACTCGCAACCGAATTGGCCGGCATAACACCAGACCTCGAACAACCAATATCCGGCGGATCAGATGATATTGGAGATATTTCTTGGAATGTGCCAACTGTAACTCTTAGATATCCTTCAAACGTTCGCGGGCTGCAAGGACATCACTGGTCAAGTGCAATGGCTATGGCAACCCCTATTGCACACAAGGGGGCCATCGCTGGTGCAAAGGTAATAGCATCAACTATGCTGGACCTGATATCAAACGATACCCTTGTCGAAGAAGCACAAAACTATTTTGACGACGTTCAAACGGCTGAGGAACAATATCGCCCTTTTATAAGCCCCGATGACCCACCTGCGATTGATAAAAATCAGGACATCATGGCTAAATTCAAACCAATGTTGGAAGAGCTTTATTACGACCCTGACCGGTTTGAGACATACCTAGACCAACTAGGGATCGACTACCCACAGCTTACTCCAACAGAAATTCGACGTAACTAGTCGATAAATTGCTGAGTGCTCTAATGTGAAGATGAAACTTTTTATTTTATCTATAGTGCTGATTACTGGAGGTGTATTTGCTCAAGAGCCGCTGCAACCCAATATAATTGGCGAGTTAGATCTCTCGAGCCGAGTGGAGGAGGTTAAGGAGTATCATGGGGAAGTCAGAGACTTAAAGATCTTGGCGCCAACCATTGCACCTGAAGAAATTGATCGTGCCGTTTTAAACAAGCTCATGCAAGAAATAGCTGATAACCCAAAAATTACCGAAGAGAGATTAGGAGTCTCTTCAGAACAAATTGACGATATTTTTATCACAATATCCAATGCCAAAAGTTTCATTAACAATAATGAGATGGCTAACGTTAGAGCAATGTGCAATGCTTGGAACAGCTCAAATTTTAGCGATGATAAGAGAACACAAGAAGCGATTGACGCGTATAAGACTCGTGATCAGTTTACGAAAAATTTTATTGCAAAATACTATCGGCTAGTATTATTTGACATCGAATCGCTGTTGCATCCATCTGAACAAGAAAAGTTTAATGCCTATATGAATGACCGTCGGCGACGGATGGCCACCTCTGGAACAAGGTCTTGGGGCTCTGTTGTTGAAAATATAAAGAGTGGTCGTGATGCTGTTAATTTTCATTGCCGAGTGAATAGAGACAAGTGAGGAACGAGATGAATAGTACCTGTTTTAATGTCAGTATCGAGAATAACATTGCGCATCTGGTGCTTAATAGACCTGAAAAGCGAAATAGTATGGTGCCGGAATTCTGGGACGAATTACCCAAAATCATTCATAAAATTAACGAAGATTCATTGGCAAGAGTAATCGTTATCTCATCCACAGGCCCTCATTTCACCTCAGGAATCGATACCTCTGTTTTTGGTAACTCTGAGAAAGTATCGGACAATTCGATGAAGCAGAAAAAACTCGATCGAGTAAAGGGAGCCAAACTCTATGACACCGTGAAGTACCTACAACAAACCTTTTCCTGTTTGGAAGAGAGTCGTGTTCCTGTTTTGGCTGCAATTCAAGGTGGCGCTATTGGCGGTGGAGTTGATCTTATTACAGCCTGCGACATGCGCTACATGACGGAAGATGCTTTTCTTAGCATCTTTGAGATCAATATTGGAATGACGGCTGACGTGGGCACCTTCCCGCGGATAGCCAAGTTACTTCCGGAGGGCATAGCCAAAGAGCTTGCTTACACTGGCAGAAGAATGTCTGCAAAAGAGGCCAAATCACTTGGACTTGTGAACCAAATATTTCCCGATAAAGATTCAATGCTGCGAGCTGTAATGGAAATTGCAAAAGAAATCGCAAATAAGGCACCGCTTGCCATTTACGGTAGCAAACGAATCATAAATTTTGCAAGAGACCACAGTACATCCGACACTCTTGATTACATCGGAATATGGAACGCAAGCATGCTCCAACAAGACGAAATCATTGAAGCGATGAATGCCAATAGAGAAGGGAGAGAAGCAGATTTTGTCGATTTACCGTCAAAGAGAAAACAAATGGGTCCTGGTTTGACGGAATAAAAACAAAGAACGCGAGGTGTGGACATTTTGAGCTCGCGCTCTTACTCTTACGTTATAAAACTACAAAAATAGAGTTTCCTCATGACATCGCGATTTTTTTCCATTATTTCAGTAATAAGTATTGCGACAGCAATGCTCCTTATTACCTCTGGAATCTTTGCTCAGGATACCGATTTAAGTTCAATCACAGTAACTCGTCTAATGGATCAACCTATCATTAGACCTGACTTACACCCCAGNATTGGACAAAATATCCAGGGNCCCTCCTTAATACGCGTACCGGACTGGGTAGCGGATCCTTTGGGCAAGTATTATCTATACTTCGCTGATCACAAGGGACGGTATATTAGGCTGGCATATTCGGATGAGCTTACTGGCCCATGGAAAATTCATGAGGCAGGCTCTCTACCCATTGAGCAGTCTTATTTCGCGGCGACTCCCCCTCCAATCACAGATGAGCAACTTGCCGANTTAACTGCTGCGCGTAGCGGAGTTTCAGGATTAGGTTCACCGGTCTCACACGATCTAGCGCTTGAATTCACGATGCCTCACATTGCGTCTCCAGACGTGCATGTGGATAACGAAACACAAAATATCATAATGTACTACCACGGGCTTGANGGACCTGCTTTCCAGCACTCNAGAGTGGCAACTTCAAAGAANGGNATTGATTTTACTGCGCGCGAGGAAAATTTAGGCCGCAGTTATTTTCGAGTATTTAACTACAATNANATGACTTATGCTTTAGCGATGCCCGGGCAGTTTTACCGGTCAGAGGATGGCTTTACAAACTTCGAAGAAGGACCGCGCCTCTTTGGNCCAAACATGAGACATTCAGCTGTTATCGTCCGCGATGATCACTTATACGTGTTTTGGACTCGAGTGGGGGACGCGCCAGAGAGTATACTTTTNAGCACGATTGACCTTCGTTCAGACTGGATGGCTTGGAACGAGTCAAAAGAAGTCATGGTATTAAAACCAGAGTTTGACTGGGAGGGNGCGAACGCGCCCGTTGAACCATCTGTGCGAAGCACAGCGTATGGACAAGTTAACCAGNTNCGTGACCCAGCNCTTTACGTAGAGGGTGANCAAGTTTATTTGCTGTACGCTGTAGCTGGAGAGAGCGGCATAGCCTTAGCTCGCGTTAATTTTTAAGGCCTGATTTATGATCAAACCACTCGTTGGAATAATTGCCATNCTGCTAATAAGTTCAGCACTTGTAGTTGCTGGAAGTCAGGGAAGTGTATACGTTCCTCGAGTGCCACTNTTTGCTATATGCGCAGGAATTGGTTTCATTCTTCATTGGTTGGTGTTTATTCCAAGCTATTACTATCAAACAGAGCATTATTTTGATCTAACCGGTTCCCTTTCCTATATCAGCGCAGTCACAGTTGCAGTTTTTATGCATCCTTTACTCGATTTGCGAGGACTGCTGATTGCAGTTTTGGTTGCCATTTGGGCCATTCGGTTGGGGAGCTTTCTGTTTTTGCGCGTTAAAAAAGCGGGGCAAGACAGAAGATTTACNGAGCTCAAAAAACGATTTTGGCGTTACCTATTTACATGGACACTTGGCGGTGCATGGGTGTTTATCACCATGGCAGCAGCATTAGCCTCAATCACCTCAATGACGCAACGTCCCTTAGATATTTGGGTCGGCATTGGATTGCTATTGTGGCTAGTTGGGTTTTCAATTGAAGTTATGGCTGATCGACAAAAGNCGCAATTTAGAAGCGAAGCTGACAATGCCGAAAAGTTTATCACTACTGGNCTCTGGAGATACTCCCGACATCCTAATTACTTTGGAGAGATTGTCCTTTGGCTTGGTATCGCCATCATTGCCTTTCCCACCCTCGTCGGTTGGCAATATGCGGCTCTTATCTCGCCAATTTTCGTNACATTCTTGTTAGTCAAAGTNAGTGGAGTCAAGCTTCTTGAAGAAAGTGGGCAAAAACGCTGGGGCTCAGATCCCACCTATCAAACATATNTNGCTAACACTTCCGTATTGTTCCCGATGCCTAGACGCGATGACTTGAACTGAAAAAAGTAATCATAACANCCCTCCAAAAAAAAAATTAATAAAAGAGAATTACTCACCATGCGAATTCACCTAAAGATGACAAAATTCATTCTAGCCTTTGCAATTTCATCAAGCCTTTTGTCTATTGCCAGGGCGCAAGATACGNCAAATTTANGAAGCGCCTGTCCACTACTTACTAATAATANTTTAGATTTGGAGAACACCACTATTTCCTCAGCAGAAATTGTCGAAGCAAATAGTTTTAGACAACCCGGGCGCGATAGCAATTTGATGACCCCAGCTTTTTGCAGAGTTGTTGGCGTTACGGANCCTGCAATTAACTTCGAGGTCTGGTTACCANTAGATAACTGGAACGGTAAATATAATGGCGTCGGAAATGGCGGAATGGCGGGAGTTATAAGTTACTCTGCGCTTGCGAGTGCTCTGAATAGGGGTTACGCANCCGCAAGCACTGACACAGGTCATGATCAGAGCGCCGGTCTTTTCGATGCTTCGTGGGCGTCTGGTCGANAAGATCTAATTGAAGATTTCGGCCATCGGGCACTGCACCTTACCACCATTAACGCCAAATCTATTACTCAAGCGTTTTACACAGAGCCGCCAAAGTATTCCTACTATACAGGCTGCTCAAAAGGCGGTCAGATGGGCCTCATGGAGGCACAACGCTACCCTGATGATTTCGATGGTATCGTTGCTGGGAATCCCGCGAATGACTGGACTCGATTCTACGCTGGNGCGCACCTCTGGTATTCATTAGCGATGCTGGAAGATCAAGAGTCTTGGATTCCAAGATCGAAGTTACCTGCTTTTGGTGAGGCGGTAAATGAAGCTTGCGATGCACTTGATGGCATCGAGGATGGAATCTTACAAAATCCACTCGCATGTAATTTTGAGCCTTCCTCCATACAGTGCCCAGTAGGGACAGATAACAGCTCTTGCCTAACAGAAAAACAAGTTTCAGCCGTCGAAAAAATTTGGTCTGGAGTTAAAACTTCTGATGGCGACTTGATCTATCCAGGCCTGGTTCCCGGAGGCGAAGCTGATCCTGGTGGCTGGGGGCGGTGGGTGACTGGAGCTGAACCTTTTACTTCACTTCACTGGCTAGGTGGGGAAGGCTTTTTCAGATGGTTTGTATTTAACGATCCTGATTGGGACTTCACGAGCTTTGATTTTGATGAAGATCTAGAATATGCCCTCCAAAAAGTAGGAAACTCCGTGGATTCAAACAATCCCGATTTGAGACGCCTGAGGGATAATGGCTCAAAGCTAATTGTTTATCATGGTTGGAGCGATCCAGATATATCCCCAGTTGCCTCAATTAATTATTACGAGAGTGTCGTTGACACAATTGCAGATGATATGCGGGCTTCAAGCTATTCGACCGCGCTCAATAGGACACAAAACTTCTTTCGCTTATTCATGGTCCCTGGAATGGGTCACTGCTCTGGCGGACCGGGTCCAGATCGATTTGATGCGCTNTCTGCACTTGAGAACTGGGTAGAGAATGGTATTGCGCCTGATTCTCTCAAAGCTTCTAAGGTAGTAAACGGAGAAGTGACCCGCACCAGGCCTCTCTGCGTTTACCCAGAAGTTGCCACATACTCTGGCCGAGGGAGCACAGATGAAGCGGAAAATTTCTACTGCGCCGCCCCATCACTTTAATCGAAGTAATCTATGAGAGTATTCTTAACAAGAATAGTGGTTCTCTATCCAGATAGACTTCACTTTCACGTTGAAGAAGCTCGTGGATTTCCTACTCACTTTTAACTGCACCCAAAAAATTAATTCCTAAAATAAATCACGCGGTGGAAATAGATGTCTTGGCAAAAAGAAATCAATGAAATAAAACATCGAGAGTCGCTAGCCAAAAGTATGGGTGGCGAAGAGAGAATCCAGAGACAGCATGAAAATGGACGACTGACCGTTCGCGAACGAGTAGAAAAATTAGTCGACAAGGATAGCTTTCATGAAATCGGTGCTCTAGCAGGAAAAGCTAACTATGGTGAAGATGGTGAACTTCTGAATTTCGTCCCCTCAAATTTTGTTCTCGGGACCGCTAATATAAACGGCCGACGAGTGGTTGTCGGAGGTGATGATTTTACAGTTCGCGGAGGCGCTGCAGACGCCAAGGTAGGCGATAAGTCGGGCTACGGAGAACGATATGCTCTAGAAATGCGATTACCTTTAATTCGTCTAGTCGATGGCAGTGGTGGCGGTGGCAGCGTAAAAACACTGGAGATGGCGGGTCATTCTTATGTTCCCGCGCTTAAAGGACTCGAAACTACGATGCAGCTGATGGGCGTGGTTCCGGTTGTATGCGCCTGCATGGGCTCTGTAGCAGGCTTAGGCGCTGTCAGAGTTACGATTTCTCACTTCTCTTTGATGATAAAAGGATCTAGTCAACTGTTTGTAGCGGGACCTCCAGTAGTTGAAAGGGGATTTGGGAAATCTGTTGAAAAAAATGAACTCGGTGGATCCCATATTCACACTAGTTTAAGCGGAGCCGTGGATAACGAAGTCGATTCCGAAGACGACGCGTTCAAAGTTATAAAAGATTTCCTTTCCTACTTACCTCAAAACGTTTGGCAAATGCCTCCCATCGTTCCAAACGATGACCCCTCTGACAGACGAGACGAATCGCTTCTCTCAGTTATACCNAGAGAACGCCGNCAGATGTACGAGATACGAGAGGTAATCGACTCGATATGCGACAAGGAATCATTCTTTGAAATAAACCCGGGTTACGGAAAATCCCTTGTCGTAGGNCTGGCAAGAATAAAAGGTCATGCAGTGGGCTTGATGGCAAATGATACCTGCTTNGATGGTGGAGCCGTTACGGCNACAGCGTCAGANAAGATGATGCGTTTTGTAGATCTCTGCGATACTTTCCATTTACCAATGATCAACTTGGTTGATAATCCAGGATTCTTAATTGGCGTTAAAGCTGAAGAAGAAGGAACCGTGCGTTTGGGAAGTCGCGCNCTGATGGCCGTTTACCAANCGACTATACCCTGGGTCTCTATTATCATTCGGCGCTGCTATGGAGTTGCTGGAGGCGGCCATGGTAGGGACGGATTAAATCTCCGGTATGCATGGCCCTCTGCCGATTGGGGCTCACTACCTATTGAGGGCGGCGTACAAGCTGCTTACCGACGCGATATCGAAGCAGCTGATGATCCAAAAGCGCGCCGAAGAGAGCTCGAAGANATGCTTGAGGAATTTAGGTCCCCTTTGCGCACAGCTGAAGCTTTTGGAATTGAGGAGATAATTGATCCCCGCGATACGAGACCAATCCTATGCGACTGGGTAAGTCTTGCTTATGAGATTTTGCCAACCCAGCTGGGACCGAAGTCTCGAACCCCTCGTCCTTAAAAAATACCCTTTACCTTTATCGATTGTCCAAAAAAATCTTCTCCATTCGATCTAGTTGCTCCTTGCGAGGATGAACTGAAGCCCTCACATCTTCATCAAAAATTTGAACGACGTCAGCAGAAGAGTCATAGGTAGGCCATTCTGGGAGACCTGGTCCGTTAGGATTTCCATTTCTTGCAAAATTTACCCAATATTCAGCTATTGTGTCTGATAATTTATGATCTATGTCATCCCAGCCCAAACCGACGATATCTAGATTGTTAAAAACATACGCCAGCTCACCAGAATGATAAGCACCAAGAGTTCGCTGCCCTCCATCACCATTTAAATCTTTTTCCTCTGGGACGTAGAGTCTAAATACCGGTGCAGGTCGGGTAAAGTAATAGACATAAGCATCGTTTCCGCGAGACTCTACCAACCTCCCCCACATTCGAGAGGATAGGATGAAGCCGTTATCACCATTAATAATCTTTCGCGCACTCAGAGGAGAATCTGAAATCTCATCTTTATAGGCCTCTTGAACTTGAGATGACTGTTTCCCGAACACACGGTCCAGATAGTTTTCAAGCTCCGTTTTGGAAATCTCTGAAGCCAAATGTGAGAGACCAAAGTACTCGTCTGCTAACCCACCCACCATAACGTTAATTTGATTCTGTTGTCCGTCTTGCAGCAAATCATAGGGTCTCTCCGGGATAACCCAACCATCAACCAGAGGTCCTCCTCCTGAGCCGGCAGTTCCCATCGCAGCAACAATTTGATCTGGCGGAACGTCTCGCATCTCCTCCAAAGCATTCGCACCTAAGCCCCTAATACCAAGGGCACTCGCAAAGTTTTGGCCACTTTCATGACCTCCCCCCGACAATGTTCTTGACGTTTTTATGCAACCAGGCGATTGNCCAATTACCCCATCAACCAATCCCTCAGCCAGAGGCGAAGACATAATCAAGCAAACATCGGTNCCACCTGCTGACTGACCAAAAATTGTGACCTTATCTGGATCGCCCCCGAAGCCTTCAATGTTGNTTTGNACCCACCTAAGAACTTCGATCTGATCGAGAATCCCATACATACCGCTGGAGTTATTTTCTGACTCACTAGTAAGAGCNGGATGTGCAAGGAAACCAAAGGCNCCCAAACGATAGTTAGCCGTGATTACAACAGCGCCTCTCTTGGCCAGATTGGAACCATCAAAAATTAGAGGCCCACCATGTCCAGCCGTGTTTCCACCGCCATGAAACCAAACCATNACCGGCAAGTCTGCATCAGACCCATCAGCACCAGTGAACACATTCAGATAGAGGCAATCTTCAGACCTATTTAAATTCCCCCGAGCGTATACCGATGCATCTGAATTTCGCGCCTGCCAGCAAGCCGCGCTCACACGATCCGCTTCTCTAACACCGGCGAAAGGAATGGCTGGTGATGGAGGCTTCCATCGTAAATCTCCCACAGGCGGCGCTGCATAACCAATGCCCTGAAAAACCGTTACCCTCTCATCAATTGGAGAAATATGACCTCTATAGGTGCCGCTATCGGTAGCCACTTCAGATAATTGGCCAAATGCCAAGTTTGATATTGTCAGGGCCACTATATGGATCAACCACACTCTCTTCAGGCGAAACATATCTGCCTCCTTCACTTTCTAATAAAAATCAAAACAACTAAGGATTAATTAGAGCACAGGTTCAAGTATGAGCAATGCTCCATCTTCTTCGTCAACCAGAACATAAAGCTTACCATCTGGGCCTTGTTGAATATCTGTGATCCTAGACTTGAGCTCTCTTAATATTCCTTCTCGGCGGATTTCTTCACCCCTACTGTTAAAAACGACTCGCTCAACATGACCAGTACCTGGTATTCGCCCCTCCATCATGGAACCGACGAATAGATTGTTCTGCCACTCTGGAAACTTGTCGCCTGAATAAAAAGTGATGCCAGACGGAGCAATAGATGGCCACCAGATGACGTNAGGCTGCTCATAATCATCCGACCATTGAGAGTCACTTACCCAATCACCACGGTATTGTCTGCTGTATGAGACGAGAGGCCAGCCATAGTTGCTTCCTTTTGTAATTATATTTGCCTCATCGCCTCCCTGAGGTCCATTCTCGGTCGCCCACAGCTCCCCAGTTATAGGATGGTAGTCAAGCCCAATTATATTTCGATGACCAACTGTAAAAACTTCAGGTAGATACTCGCCTGTGTCAATAAACGGATTATCTTCAACCGGCGTGCCGTCGTCATTTAACCNTAGNAACTTACCCAGATGCACCGAGGGGTCTTGGGCATATTCGCCATACCCTGCATACANATATGCACCACCTAGCGACATTAAGAGCTTTTTATCAGGCGTAAACATCAGTTTAGAAGCAGCAATNCCACGNTCGAGACCCTNCGCCTGAAAAATNTCTGTGACATCCGCAAGTCGATCCTCCATGAGTCGAGCGCGAATCAAAACCACCACCCTCTCTTCTTCTCCATCCACCACAATTCGTTTGTGATGAGTAAGATAAATCGTACGATCGTCGTCCGGATGAAAAGCAACATCCATCAATCCAGAGCGAAATTCTCCTGTATAAATCTCAGGAACTCCGCTTATATCCTCTTCAATCAGTTTCCCGTCTCGAATAAGCCTAAGCTTTCCCGTATAACGTTCAGTCACCAAGATATCGCCGTTATCTCTAAAAGCCATTGAGAACGGATTCTCCATACCCTTGATGGGCACGACTCTCACTTGATCAACATCAAAGGTATTAACTAAGAACGGCTCACCCGCATTATAAGAATGCTGAATATCAGTAGACTGTTGTCCATAAACAATCCCATTTCCTATGCAGGTAATGTTCAAGAGGAGTAATAATTTTAAACGCAGTGNTTTAGTCATCTCGCCGCCTTAGAATAATAGAGGTTTATCATTTGTGATTGTGGATAGAACCATAAACACTCGCCGCTGCCTGATAATGCATTCTTATCAAGTCTCTTCCAAAATCTCCTGCAAAATCACGCCAAACTAAATGAATGTGGTTTGCGTTATTTTGAGTATTATCGTATTCAATCAAAAAGCTTGCCCCTTGCACTCTAAAATAATGCGGGTCGCCTCTCTCAGTTCCGCCTATCCAAACAAATTTAATATCATCCAATCCCTCAGAACGAATAGTCTCCATTCTTGCATCGGCAATGATTTCTGGTTGCATTGACGCTAGTTCATCAATCAGTGCAATTAACATTCTTTTTTGCCGAGAATCCAGATCTCGGTACCTTACGCCAGAATTTTCTAGAGGCGAAATTTCTTTTTCTGCAGCTGTAAATATGTCACCTGGCACTTCAATATCCAAAATAGCTGCGCTCTTTTGGTCACCAGATAGAGAACTAACAAGATCTCGTCCAAGATCTTCCTCGGCAGCGAGAACTCGAGTGCCCGCTTTATTCCCAGCTCTCACTTCAGCTGGATTAGAACCAAAAAATTGTGGTGAACTCGCAATTCCAACTCCACTAACAAAAGTCCAATTATAGGCCAAGTGATGCCCCTCATACCTGAGAGCCCAGTTACTGTCCAAGCTTGGGTCACCAAATACGGTGAGAAAGTAAAGATCAGGATCTCTGTCAAAGCGCCCATTCACCTCTATTTCAGCAAGCACAGATTCTAACGAGCGGACCGCTTCTGCTCGCTGATAACCTTTTGCACTAAAAAAAGTCTTCAACAAATCTTGAGCCGCACTTCTTTGTGACTCATTCATTGATCGAAAAGGAACTCCTTTTCGGTCTCGAGGTATAAAATGCCAATTAAAACGCTCCTCATCATCAAAAGCATAGATTCCGTTGTTACGCTGTTGAGCGCTCAAACTGGACACAAAGGCATTGGTTGCGTCGACCATCCTCTGAGTGAGATCTATTCGTGACTCTTGTGCGCTCACCGAGAGTGTGGAGAAAAATAAGACTATGATTAACAACTGTTTTAAGGGAAACATGTATTCGACCCTCCGGAGTTACCATTTTNAATGATTCCAGAGAATAAACCTCAGTGTNGTCGGCGTCTAGCCTATTTATCATTTGATTCACCACAATTAAATTGTTTAAGGATCTTAAATTTGAGATAAATAAGGGAAGCGAAATATTCTGAGGAATACANATGAAGGCAGTCAGAGTTAACGAGTACGGCGGACCAGAGGCACTTTGCTACGAAGAGGTTGAAATNCCAACCCCAGGTAGCAATGAAGTTTTANTNAAAGTCGCTGCGGCGGGTGTAAATTATATCGATACATACCAGCGTTCGGGGCTTTACCAAGTCCCGCTGCCGACAACACTTGGTCTGGAGGCCGCTGGAACTGTGGAGGAAATAGGAGANAGCGTCTCTAAATATCGAATAGGAGACAGAGTTGCCTACACAAGCGTANCTGGAGCCTATGCGGAGTATGCATCAGTTCCTGAAGAAAAACTCGTCAGCCTGTCAGATGGTGTTTCTTTCAATGAAGGTGCCGCCGCGATGCTTCAGGGTTGCACTGCCCATTATCTGTGTAAATCAACTTATCACGTTAAACAAGGAGATAGCTGTCTCATTCATGCCGCAGCCGGTGGCGTTGGTCTCCTACTCATCCAAATGGTTAAGAACGCNGGAGGTTATGTAATAGGCACGGTTTCAACCGAAGAAAAGGCGGAATTGGCAAAAGANGCCGGCGCAGACGAAGTGATTCTGTACTCTAAAGATGATTTTGAAGCTGAGGTTAGCCGAATTACTGCTGGCGACGGCGTTAANGTAGTCTATGACTCTGTTGGGAAATCAACATTTGAGAAAAGCATTAACTGCCTGAGTAGACTCGGTTATATGGTCCTTTACGGAAATGCTAGTGGACCAGTAACTGAATTTAACCCGGCAACGCTAGGTCCAAAAGGCTCTCTATTCTTAACGCGTCCAACTCTATTTGACTACACAGCAGACAGGGCGTCTCTAGAATGGAGAAGTGGCGATGTTTTTGATTGGATAGCAAANNATGAGTTAAAGTTGCGTATTGAACACTTTTACTCACTGTCTGATGCACAAGAAGCACACCGGGATCTCGAGGCGAGGAAGACCACTGGAAAAATAATACTCACCCCCTAATTATCGAGNGCGACAACACAACTTAAGATAATTAGATAAGACTTTATGAAGTAATTTTGGGATTATAATAATGAAAAAACAATACCTGACTACCTTTTTACTCTGCACCCTTCTCTCTGCAAACTCCTTATCTCANGGTATTGATTTTGGACGAGGGGAAGTTACAGTAACTGTTCCTTCAAGCTATAGCAGCGCGGAAAAAACACCTCTTATCATTCTCTTGCATGGCTATGGCAGCAATGGTGAGCGCCAGGATTCTTACTTAGGATTCAGTCGTATCGCTGATAAATATAATTTCTTNCTAGTAGCACCAACCGGTACAAGAGAATCAAGTGGCAGGCAGGCCACTTTCTGGAATGCAACCAGCGCCTGTTGCAATTTTCAAGAGCCAAGTATCGATGATAATGCTTATATCATGGGCATCATTGAAAGAATGAAAGAAGAATACAATATCGATTCTAATCGAGTGTACTTAGTTGGGCATTCCAACGGAGGGTTTATGTCTTACCAGCTTGCTTACAACAATTCAGAAAGCATCGCAGCAATTGTTAGTCTGGCAGGTGCAAGTCATGCAGATGAAAGGGCAGCCCCGAAAAATCCAGTGCATGTCCTGCAAATTCATGGNACNGATGACTCTACCATTCGTTATGAAGGTGGTGATATCCAGGGTAATNATTACCCTGGCGCAAAGGAAAGCGTAATTCAATGGGCAGAATACAATCAATGCACTGATGAAGGAGTAGAAAGGGAATTAAGAGACCTAGAATCAAGTCTCGAGGGACATGAATCATCAGTACTTCTCTATAATAACGGTTGTCAAGAAGGTGGCTCTAGCGAGCTTTGGACTATCTCAGAGGGATCCCATGTGCCTCGAGTTTCAGAATCGTTCAGCTCACAGGTTGTAGAATGGTTATATGATCATCCAAAAATATAAAAAAGTTTTAGCTTATATATTTGCGGCGATGATCTGCGTCGCATATTCAAATTCTAACGGACAGCCTAATGCCGGATGGATAGATCTGTTTAATGGTGAAGATTTATCCAACTGGAAAGTTAAATTCACTGGCCAACCANTAGGAGTAAATTATAGAAATACNTTCCGTGTTGAGGATAACCTATTGACAGTTTCATACGAAAACTGGGATGGATTCAATGGCGAATTTGGACACCTATTCTTCGAGGATAAATTCTCTCATTATGTGTTAAGAGTTGAATATCGATTTGTTGGAGAGCAAGTTGAAAATGGTCCCGGATGGGCATATCGCAACAATGGAGTGATGCTCCACAGTCAAGATCCCGCAACTATGACGATAAACCAAGAATTTCCAGTNAGTATTGAATCTCAATTCTTAGGTGGCAATGGGATAGATGACAGAACTACATTAAATGTATGCACTCCGGGAACCAATATGGTTATGAATAACAAATTGATAACACAGCACTGCACTAATTCAACTTCTAATACTTTCCATGGCGATCAGTGGGTAACCGCCGAAATTGAAGTCCAAGGGAGTGATGAATTGATGCATAGGATAAACGGAGAGTCGGTATTTATATTGAATGATATGCAACTTGATGAAGACGATGNCGATGCAAGNCGTCTCCTAGAGGCTGGTGCAAGCCTCCAATTATCGGAAGGTTACATAGCGATTCAGGCTGAGAGTCATCCCACGCAGTTTAGGAAAATTCAAATAAAGCCCTTAAACTAGACCTTTCATTATAGTCCGTTATAAGAGGGCTTCTATNCGATCCATTAACGAATCCATTCGACGTAAAATTGGATCATAGGACTCTGGTAAGGTCATATCTAACCCCGCCTCATTCAACAAGATATTATGCGGATAGTCCGAGCCTCCCGCACTTAATACACGAATGAACGCATCTCTAACATTTTCGTCACCCGCCAGAAACTGCTCGGCGAACCACGCAGCCCCGCTTATTGACGTNGCGTACTGGAAAACGTAAAAATCCCTGTAAAAGTGGGGAATAAAAGCCCACTCAACTGTATACAGATCGTCAATGGTTAATATACCGATGTCGTGGCCGTGGTAACGTTTTAAGAGCTCTCCATAAATCTCCGTTAGTCGAGGACCTGTAAGTGGTTCGCCTCGCTCCGCTGCTTGATGGATTGCTAGCTCGAACTCTGCAAACATAGTTTGACGAAAAAAGGTTCCCCGNATTTGNTCAAGGGCACCACCCAAATAAAAAAGCTGCTCCTCNCTAGTTTTGGCGTTCGCAATCATGTATTCCTGAAGAAGAATCTCATTNATTGTTGAGGCCATCTCTGCGATNAAAGTTGAATAACCAGCAGTTTCATAAGGGTTATTTGCATTTGCTAGCAANGAGTGGACTNCATGACCCCACTCGTGTGCAAAAGTTGACATCGATTCGTAGTCNTCATTATGGTTCAAAAGTACGTAAGGATGGACATCATAAACAGAACCATTCATATATGCCCCTGATCGCTTACCAGGTTGAGGATGGCTATGCATCCAATTTTGTTGTAAGCCTAAATCAAGNAGGCTCAAGTATTCATCTCCAAAGGGGCGCAACGCCTCAAACGTAATATCTTGAGANCGTTTAAGGTCAAAAACACCTGTGTTAACGTTCACTAAAGGCGGGTAAATATCATAGTAACGAAGATCTTCAATTCCAAGCATGGTACCTCGCAGTTGCAAATAACGATGAAACGTTGGCAAGGCTTCATTTACTTGAGCAACTAATTGAGTATAAATCTCTGGTGGTAAACCATCATCAAAAAGATTATTCGCTAGTACTCCCTCATGATTGCGAACGCGAGCAGAGAAAACATTTGACTGTACTTCACTCGCAAGAGTAGCTCCCATGCCATCCGCATACTGCTGCCAAGTCTGCCAAAAAGNATCAAANACCAACTTGCGGTCTTCCCTGTTGGCACTCGCTCTCCAAAGACCGTAACCCGACTGATTCAACAGGACCGTTTCACCCTCACTTAGAGTAACTTCTGGCCATGGAATATCGGCGTTTGCATAATTTTGATAAATCTGAGAGGGAGAAGATAAGATCATCCCAGCCTGTGCCAAAATTGCTTCAGTAGCTTCATCCAAGGTATGTGGACTCTGTCTTAGAATATCGCGAACAAGAAACTCGTAGTCAGCCAAATCAGATTCCTCTTCAAAGAATCGATTAACCTTATCCTCTCCAATTTTTAACAGCTCAGGGTTTATCCAAGATAAACCCGCCGTGAGGTCAGTATACATCTGTCTAGCTAGCCCAAATCGCGCTTGCGCTTCTGGNTCTCTTTGATCGGCGTCCCTTTGCAAACTGGTGTAGACATAGACTCGCGCGGCTTCCTTATTTAAGTCTGAGTACTCGCTCATTACCCGAAGGAAAGACTGCGCATTAACTCCCAAAGAGCCCTTTAAGTTTTGAAATTCTGTAATGCGCAATGACACTTGATCCAAAGCAGATTGCCAATCGGAGGCGTCTGCATAAATATCTGTTAAATCCCACTCATATCTTGCAGTATCCTGAGCGCTCAAAGAACCAGACAACTGCAATATGNAAAATAAAGAGCAAAGCAAAGTAATTAGACGAATCATTTATAAGGGTACTCCAATAATTTCGGTTTTAACCANGTAAAGNATAACACAGTTCAACTGACTACAATTTTTATCACCACTCGACTTTGTTTAGAATAATTGCTGAGGTATTCTNGNGATACTCATAGGGAACCANTTTATGNTGACTAGGCGCCAAGCTTTAAAATCACTCGCAACTATACCTTTAATAAATGGTTGCACCACAACTAATTTACCGACGACCAGAAACTATTCACCCTCTGGTATACCANTAAGGCGGGTCAGGGTGTCAAGAAGTCGCATCATTCGCTCGATCGCGGGACTACGACCGTTTCGTCCGTCAGGTTTTGTCGTAAACGCTGAAAGAATGAACGACAAGGTAATAATCCATAACTACGGACATGGCGGCGGCGGAATCACCTTATCTTGGGGCACATCTCACCTTGCCATGGAGCTTGCAAATGAAACNGNNTTTAANCGTTGNGCAATTCTTGGTTGCGGCGCAGCGGGTTTGTCNGCAGCAAGNCTAATGCAAACTGCTGGATGGGACGTCACNATTTACGCAAAGGATTTACCTCCNAATACAACGTCAAATGTCGCTGGAGGNCANTGGTCACCAACGTCTGTTTTTGANGAACAGNTTGCAACGCCGAAATTCCTCCAGCAATTTGAAAGTGCCATGCGTCACGCTTACCGTTACTACCAGGATTTAGTTGGCAGTGAATACGGCGTTCGCTGGATAAGTAATTACAACCTTGCTAATGACGTGGCCAACCCAAACAGTCTGTATTCAAAATACGCAAGCATGTACCCACAGCAGCGTCTACTTGAGCCAACTGAACATCCGTTTAATGCGGGAACCATTACGCACTTTGATACAATGCTAGTAGAACCAGCAGTCTACTTGCCTAAGCTAATGAATGATGTCCAGATTGCGGGCGCCAAGATAAATGTGAGAAATTTTCATGGATTAGGCGAAATACTGAGTTTAGCGGAGCCAGTAATAATCAACTGCACAGGTCTTGGTTCCCGCGAGCTTTTCGGGGACAAAGATTTAATTCCGATCAAAGGTCAGCTTACTTTTTTATTGCCCCAAGAAGAGGTCCAATACATTATTGTAGGAAATGAAGGGCTTTATATGTTCCCGCGCAGCGATGGAATCCTTTTGGGCGGAACTTTCGAACGTAATCAGTGGGATATCCAGCCCGATCCTCAAATAACTGACCGCCTCATCAATGGGCACAAAGCATTTTTCAGCGCGATGCAAGACCCTTGGTCTTAGAAAAAGTCCACGAAGTCACGATATTGAGCCTTAAAAATAAAAAAGC
>PBXX01000008.1 GCA_002727755.1 Gammaproteobacteria bacterium
CGAGACCATGATATCCTCCTTGAGCAACCTTTACGGGCTTGCCGGGCTCTCTCAAATCGGCAATCAGCTCTTCAGTATTGGAATCTATTACGCTGGTTCCAACTGGCATTTTTATAAAAAGATCCTTACCGCGAGAACCGGTGCAGTTACTTCCTTGGCCCGCTTTGCCAGACTGGGCTCGATATCTGGGCTGAAATCTAAAATCAACCAACGTGTTTAACGCACTATCACCCACAAGGAAAACGCTGCCACCATCTCCACCGTCTCCTCCATCTGGCCCTCCTTTCTCAATGTATTTTTCACGGCGAAAGCTGAGACAGCCACTACCCCCATTACCTGCCTCTACTATAATTTCCGCTTCATCTACAAATTTCATGATTTCACCACTAGAAGACAGGCATAAAACGCAAAAAGCCCCGTCGAATGACGAGGCTTTTAGAGTATATCACTCAAATAGTAGAAGCCTATTCGACGCTAACAAATTTTCTATTATTGGGTCCTTTCACAGCAAATTTCACGATACCAGAAGCTTTTGCGAAGAGCGTGTGGTCTTTGCCACACCCAACATTTTCACCTGGATGAAATCTAGTACCCCGCTGCCTAACTATAATATTTCCAGCCTCAACTTGTTGCCCACCAAACAATTTGACTCCCAAACGTTTGGATACCGAGTCTCTTCCNTTATTAGTACTTCCACCAGCCTTTTTATGTGCCATATCTACTCCTCTGCATCCGCTTCTGNCTTATCAACCGTCGCTTTGCTCTCGGTCTTAGTCTTCGCTTTGGCNTTGGCCTTNGNCTTGGCTTTAGTCTTAATGCCGGTAATTTTNACCTCAGTNAAAAGCTGTCTNTGACCCTGCTTCTTCTGAGAGTGTTTACGGCGTCTAAATTTTATGATTTTTACTTTATCAGCTCGTCCTTGTCTTGTTACTTCAGCTTCGACCTGAGTACCGTCGACGTAAGGCGTACCAATTTTGACTGATTCACCTTCACCAACAAGTAAGATTTTGTCGAATTTTACTTTATCACCAGCCACGGCATCCAGCTTATCCAATTGCAAGATTTCGCCTTCTACAACTCTGTGTTGCTTACCGCCACTCTCAATTACAGCATACATTTGTCTGATAACCTCAACACCAATGTGTCAGATAAGAATCACTGTCAATACAAGACGGCGGATTTTACGGTAACCCATTGATTGAAGCAAGCAATTTTAGATTTTGATAGATACTTTAACCTATCCTCAATTACAAAAATATGGTGAGGTCGGGCAATTCTTTGACTTGACAGCCCAAACAGTGGTCCATAGCATGCACAAGCTTATTTCGCNCATGCAACCTCTACCAACTAGGAAGTTCGACGCAACATTATAATGTACCAAAAAATCAGAGAACCTGTAGAAAACGATTTTCATGAGGTCAACAAATTCATCGTGGAACAACTTCACTCAGAGGTTAGCCTCGTTGAAAGTATTGGTCATTACATAGTCGAGGCCGGCGGAAAACGGATGCGGCCCATACTGGTCTTACTCGCTGCTCGAGGAAATGGTATCGAGAATGATCTGCATATACCTATGGCTGCTGTTATCGAATTTATTCATACCGCCACTCTGTTGCACGACGATGTTGTCGACATGTCGGAGTTAAGACGGGGCAGACCAACGGTCAATTCTGAATGGAATAATCCATCAAGTGTTCTAGTAGGTGATTTTATTTACTCCAGAGCCTTTCAAGTTCTTGTACAAATCGCTGACATGCGAATCATGGAGATCATCGCCAACACTACAAATAGAATTGCCGAAGGCGAAGTTCTTCAGCTAATTGAAAAGAGTAATCCCCAGACATCCGAAGAAAATTACATGAGGGTGATAACAAATAAGACAGCGATTCTATTTCAGGCTGCGGCTCAATGCGGCGCTATTCTATCTAAATCGGACTCAGAAATTGAAGAAGCGCTTCGATCTTTTGGAATGCAATTAGGTCTTGCTTATCAGTTGATCGATGATGTGCTCGATTATTCGGGGACGGCTGACGAATTGGGTAAAAATGTAGGTGACGATTTATCCGAAGGCAAATCTACATTGCCATTAATCTATGCATCAAAAAACGGATCAACTGCCCAGAGAAAGGTTATCTTAGAAAGCCTAAATGCTAAAAAGCTGACTAAGGGCATGTTGGATAACGTGATCGAAATAGTACAAGACTGCGGAGGAATAGATTACACAAAAACCTTGGCGGAAGGTCGAGCAGAATCAGCAACCAACTACTTATTGCAGAACCTCCCAAAATCAGAATATCGGGACTCTTTGGAAAAGATGGTTAAATTTTCGATAAACCGAACGAATTAACAGAAAGCACATCACATTGAGGAGTAATTCGGTCCTCCTCCGCCCTCAGGAACAACCCAGTTAATGTTCTGCGACGGGTCTTTGATATCACAAGTTTTGCAATGGACACAGTTCTGTGAATTTATAACGAACTTTTTGTCACCTGATTCGCTCTCCACCACTTCATAGACTCCTGCTGGACAATAGCGCTGCGCAGGCTCATCGTATTTAGGTAAGTTAACTTCCAAAGGTACAGAGCAATCTTTCAGTTGAAGGTGACAAGGTTGGTCCTCTGCATGATTAGTATTAGACAAAAAAACTGACGATAATTTATCAAAGCTTATTTTACCGTCCGGTTTCGGGTAATTTATTTGAGGGCATTCCGAAGCAGGTTTCAACTGACAATGATCCTTACTTTTATCACGCAACGTGATCGGGAATCGTCCAAAAAATATATTTTGCTCAATGAAAGCCAGAGCACTTCCTAACCAGAAACCAAACTTGTGAAAACCCGCAGTAAAATTCCTCGCACTATGAAGTTCCTTGTAAAGTGCCGAATTTTTAAATCTCTGATTAAAACCTACGAGTTCCGCAGGCGAGTCGTCGGAAGTCAAACCGTCTAGAATCGAATCAGCTGCAAGGATTCCTGATTGCATCGCTGTATGACTGCCTTTGATTTTCGCAGCATTCAATGTTCCCGCGTCGCATCCAATTAATAGACCGCCCGGAAAAGACATTTCGGGCAACGAATTTAGTCCTCCCTTGACTAATGCTCTTGCGCCATAACTCAATCGTTTGCCGTCGGCGATAACATTCTTTACCACTGGATGGTGCTTAAATTTCTGAAACTCATCAAATGGACTGATATGTGGGTTGCTGTAAGATAAGTCCATAATCAAGCCAAGCGATACCTTATTATCTTCCGTATGGTAAAGAAAACCGCCACTTGAGGCTGCTTCACTATTTTTGACCATCGGATAACCTGCAGTATGGACAACTACCCCCTCGTTATGCTGGTCTGAAGGAACCTCCCACACTTCTTTGATGCCAATACCATAGTGTTGCGGGTCGCAGTCCGCGTCCAAGGCATATTTGTTGATAATTTCTTTACCTAAATGGCCTCGACAGCCCTCAGCGAAAATCGTGTACTTAGCATGAAATTCAAAACCGGGCTCATAAGACGACTTCTGATTTCCATCAGCATCTAAGCCCATGTCACCTGTTGCCACACCCTTGACGCTGCCATCTTCGTTATAAAGGATTTCCGCAGCAGCAAAACCTGGGAATATTTCTGCTCCAAGTTCTGTGGCCTTCTCTCCCAACCAACGACATAAATTTCCAAGAGAAATAATAAAATTACCATGATTTTGCATACTGTTTGGAACAATAAAATTAGGAAATTTAAGTGACGAGTCCTCGTTAGGAAGATAATAAACCTCATCTTTTTCCACTTTCGTTCTCAGAGGTGCCCCCTCTTCCTTCCAATTAGGAAACAACTCTTCAAGCACTGCAGGCTCAAAAACCGCGCCCGAAAGAATGTGTGCACCCACCTCAGAGCCTTTCTCAAGAACACAAACCGTAATCTCTTGTTTCGCGGCTTGCGCCTTTTGGAGTAAACGACAGGCTGTTGCCAAACCGGCAGGCCCAGCACCCACTATAGCCACATCAATCGCCATGGATTCGCGTTGCATATTATTCCTCTGGAAAGAATGTAGAGATTATGTAGAGGTCACCGTTATCTCCATCCATAGAGAAAAAAGTGTCTTTATATTTGATNCTATTATCCTAAATTTAAAGCGCCAGCGCAAAATTTCTTACTGTAACCCCTTACAAAAAATCACAATTCGTTGAGAATCTGCGAATAATATGGCCGCTATAAAGTCCATAATACCGTTAGGAATTAATCTTAATCTAAACGAGTCGCATTTGGGATAAACATGCCCCATTCCAGTCTTAAAAAAACACTAGCCGCGGTCGTATCTAGCTACCTGATTGGTAGTTCTAATTTTACTATGGGTCAAGAACCCAGTATATCGGATGATGATGCCACCGTCGTTTACCCAGCATCGTATTTCGCGCAGTATCAACTCCTCTCAGTCAGCGATATGCTTGACCGGATCCCTGGAATTAACGTTGCTCGACAGGGCAGCGGAAACCAAGGAGGTCCGGGGAGTTCACAAGGTTCTAGTCGACGCGGTCTTGGCTTGGGCGGCGACCAAGTCTTAATCAATGGGCGGAGAATCACAGGAAAAGAAAATGAGGGGAACAGTCAGTTATCCAGAATTCCGGCCAATCAAGTAGAGCGGATTGAAATTATTCGTGGCACCTCGGGAGAGCTTGACGTCAGAGGAGCAACCCAGCTCATAAACATTGTGCTATTAGAAGCAGAAACCCGATCGTCAATTGCCTATGAGATTAACGCCGATCATCTTCATGATGGAGAAATTAAGCCCGGAGCAAAATTATCTCTGAGCGGCCAGAACGGAGACCTTGACTATCTAATCAGTGGTGAAACTGAACCTCGCTGGGAAAACAGAAAAGGATTTGAGACAAGCTTTCTACCCAATGGACTCATCAACGACACTGTTTTTCGCAGAACAATAACAGATCTACAGCCACTTACCTTCAGCTCAAATGTAGGGTACCAATTTTCAAGTAAAGACGTTGCGCACCTAAATTTCCAATACAACCAGAACGATGCCCCTCAAGAACTAGACCGAGTAATTACCGATTATGCCAACTCAATAATTACATCAAAATCTCAATTTGAAGATATAAGCAGTGAATCAGATTTCTGGGAATTCGGCGGAGATTATGAACACACTTTTGACAGCGGTAACCGTTGGAGGACTCTTTTTATAATTAATCAAAAAAAGGATGACCGGATAAGAGAGCGCTTTGAGGTAAATCAGAATAAAGAGAAAGATATATTTCTGAAAACCTTTAACCAGTATGAAGAAGAAATTTTTAGGACATCTTATTCAGCTAATCTATCCAGAAGCCAAGATTTTGAGTTTGGGATAGAAAGAGCACAGACCACCCTTGAGTCATCCTTGAGACTTGGCCTTTTATCTGACGGGTCTAAATCAGCCGAATTTGGTGGTTTAACACCGACTAATAGCTCAAATGCGACTGTTCAAGAGATACGCTATGAAGGCTTTGCCGTGCATAATTGGCAAATAAGTGATCGCATGAGTCTCGAGAGCACGATAATTTACGAAGAGTCGACTATTGAGCAATCTGGCGACACAAGGAAGAAACGGGATTTTAGTTTCATTCGTCCGAAAGTTGATTATCGTTTCGATATCACGCCGTCCCTTCAACTGCGGGCAACCATCGAGAAAGATGTTGCGCAGTTAAGTTTCAATGACTTTACCGCAAATATTGCTCCAAATAATGACGAGGACAAAAATACCTTCGCAGGAAACCCAGAAATCAAGCAAGAACAATCATGGCGGTATGACCTAAATCTCGAATACCGATTTGATGATGACAATGGAGTCATAAATACAAACATTTATTATCAAGACCTAGAGGATTTAATCGACAGAATTGACGTTTCGACCCCCACACTAATTCAATCAGCGAATGGAAATATAGGTGATGGAGAGCGATATGGCGGGAGCGTTGATACAAGTTATCGTCTAGCAAGTTTCAGCCTTCCTCAATTATTAATTACTGCCAGGGTAGATCTTATTGAAAGTGAGGCGACTGATCCTTTTCTAAATATTAGGAGACCAATACAAAGACAAGGAAAAGGTAGCTACAGATACGGATTTCGATACGACATGGGTGGCCGTAATATTAGTTACGGGGTAAATTTCTCTGGGACGTTTGATGGCGATCAAATAGTTTATGATATCGATAAGACAGAAGACTACGTAAGGGACGACTTCATTATGGCTTTCCTTGAAATTCAAGGATGGGGAGGTCTGATTTATCGATTCGAGGCCACGAACCCTCATGAGCAATACCGCTGCAGAATTCGAACTCGGTACTCTGGGGGAACCATTGCTACAGGGAGTTTGAGTGAGATCGAAGATTCCTGTAGTCACGCTGGCGAAAAATACGCTATAAAAATTCGAGGGACATTTTAGCTAGGCTTCGTAAATACCATCATGTGTTGCCAAGGCAAAAAATCTAATGTTTCTGTCCACTCTAGNCCAAATACGCTCATCTCCTTTCTGACNTGCTCTTGAGTCATTTTGTGAAGCGGGCGAATAGGGACTGAAGCATCCTCACCACGATACTCTAGAAGAAAAATACGTCCACCCGGACGCAAGGCATCATAAATACCATCTATCATTTCGAAAGGATGAGAAAATTCATGGTACGCATCGACCATGATTGCAGCATCGATGCTGCCTGGTTCTAAATTCGGGTCGTCTATTGAGCCAAGCACGCTTTCAATATTGTCCACGTTCAATTCTCTTTTTTGGCCCTCAATAAGCTGGAGCATTTCTGGTTGTATATCCACCGCAAAAACCTTGCCGCTTGGAACTCTTGAAGCGATCCGAAACGAAAAATAACCTGATCCTGCACCAATGTCGGCCACGACATGATTGGGCTCAAGCCTCATGTTTTCGACAACATCATCTGGCATTTCCTCCTGAATTCGTTCGGGACGATTCAACCAGCCAGCGGCTCTATGCCCCATGACAAACGATATCTCCCGTCCCATATAAAATTTTCCGATCCCAGTCGTGCGTCTCTCCGGAGCCTCAATATATCCCGGATGGTCAGCAGAAAACGCCGACATATTTAAAAATATACTACTAAGCGCGATCAGATTAATTAAAGTAAGATTCAACTTCATATCAGATTTCCATGTTAATTTGTCTTAATAATAATACGATAAAACTATTCTGATCGGATTGTAAACCACGAGCAGAAGATAAACCCGTCCCTTAACAGCTTCCTCTAGCTTAAGAAACTGATTGCTTCAAAGGTGATCTATTTGCCTACCAAAATCGAAGCAATAAGATTATGCTAATCTGGTTTCAACAAATAATGAAGTAGGAAAGATATGTCTGAAGTTTTAAAAGGAATAAAAGTATTAGATTTTGGTCGGTATATTGCGGGACCGTTCTGCGCAACTCTTTTGGGCGATCTGGGCGCCGAAGTGATCCGCATAGAAAAAGTCGATGGTAGCGAGGATAGATTTCTCTCCCCAATCACGGACGAAGGAGATGGCGCGCTTTTTTTGCAGCTTGCTCGGAACAAGCAGAGCATGACTCTAAACCCAATGAAGCCGGAAGGCCGAGAAATAGTCAAAAAGTTAGTAGCAACGGCTGATGTCGTAGTCGCTAACTTACCACCAGACACACTCGAAGCTTTGGGTCTCGATTATGAAAGCCTCGCTACCATAAAACCAGACATAATTTTAACCATGATTTCGGCTTTTGGACGAGGTGGGCCTTATTCGAATAGAGTAGGGTTTGATGGGCTCGGTCAGGCAATGTCGGGNAATATGTACATGTCAGGCACACCAGATCAACCGGTTAAGGCTTATGCACCATTTATCGATTTTGGCACAGCGAGCCTTGCAGCCTTCGGGACAATGTCAGCGCTTTTTGAACGACAAAAGACAGGCAAGGGACAGATCGTAGAAGGATCACTATTTAACACTGCCCTTACAATGATGAATGGGACAGTCATAGAGCAAGCTGCGATTCAAAGAAATAGAGTGGCTACGCTTAATCGATCCCAAACTTCAGCTCCTGCAGATACTTTTAAGACAAAAGATGGCTGGGTTCTTGTTCAGTCAGTNGGAGGNCCGTTATTCAAGAGGTGGGCAGAATTAATGGGGGAGGATCACTGGCTTCATGATGATCGATTTAAAACAGATATCTCAAGAGGCGACAACGGGGAAATAATTAGCGAGAGATTAGCGACCTGGTGCGCTGAGCGCACCAGTCAGGAAGTTCTTAATGAGATGGAACAAGCGCGTATCCCAGCTGGCCCAGTGTTGTCTCCACAACAGGTCTTAGAAGACCCCCACATCGCAGAAAAGGGATTATTTGAGCCTGTAACATATCCAGGATTAGACCGCCCTGCACCGCTCATGAAAACCCCGGTAGAGTTATCCGCAACGCCGGGAACGATCCGTACAAGACCTCCCAAACTTGGGGAACACACCAATGAAATCATGCTAGAGTTAGGCTTTAATCATGATCAAATTAGAGACCTTAGAGAGAAAAGAGTCATTTGATAGACAAATTTCTTGTACCCATGACTCAAACCGTAATAAACATAGATACCTCAAAAACAAATACGGGATGCGTTTAGCTAATGAAAACATACTTTAAACACGTTACTTCGAAATGCCTTATTGCAATGGTGTTTTTAAACGCACCATNTCTATCCTGGGCACAGGAGCACGCCTCAATCACACCGGTTATCCAGACAGAAGCAAATATTCCAGGGGATATCTTTAATGACTCGCTAGCAAGATTACCCCAGGTCCAGCGCTCTAACTTAGATGCGCAAGGGCGTCGAGCATTTGATACTTACGTAAGTCCCGGAACCGGATATGAGACCGGCTTGAGGGGTCCAGTCGGTATGTGGATGCACAGTCCTAATCTTGCTAGGGAGGTTTTCGATGTTCGTCAGCGAGTACGTTACGGAACACCAAAAGATCAAAGAATAACCGAACTAATCATCTTATCCACGGCAAGAGAGATTAACAATCAATATGAATGGTCAGCCCATGAGCCTCTCGCGCAAGTAGCTGGTTTAGAGCAAGAAATTATTGAAGTCATCAAATATCGGAAAGATCTCAACTCCTTACCTCAGATTGAGAATTTTGGCGAAATTGAGAAAATACTCATACAATTCACTCGCGAGCTTGTCAGCGAAGAAAAAGTTAGTTCTGACACCTTTGAAATTGCGCTCAACCTGTTCGGAAATGAGGGTTTAGTCGACATCGTAGGACTTATCGGTTATTACAACTTCGTAGCAATAACTCTAAAAGCCTTCGATCTCCAACGGCCCGTGGGAACAGAATTACTGTTACCGACTTTAGATAATTAATTTACACATAAAGACGAGTTTCAAAAAATTCTGAAAAAATTGGAGTTAAATCTCGGTTTTTAATGGTTTTTTAATAAAGAAGAATTAGCCTAATTCAAAATACAACTCGGGAGTTAATTATGGGCAGCACTTGGTCGCGTAGAGAGTTTTTAAAGAAACATGCGGAGTTGATTGCCACCCTCCTTCCCTCATTAGCGCTTGGCGGTATCGCCCCTCTTGTTCATGGGGCCTCCAGACGGATCAGCAACTTATCAGATGACCCATTCACTCTTGGCGTAGCGTCTGGGGATCCAACTCCGGGCGCCGTGGTACTTTGGACTCGACTAAGTCAAGAAATCCTCAGAAAAAATGGCATCGCAGATCAAGCAGTACAAGTAGACTATGAACTTTCAGAATCGCCAAATTTTCAAAAGATTAACAGAAGTGGTTCCGTTGTTGCCTCACCTGAACTAGGACATTCTGCTCACGCAGATGTAAGAGGGTTAGATTCTGATAAAACATATTTTTATCGCTGGCATATCGGAGGAGTAACCAGCCCGACAGGACGCACAAAAACCGCGCCACCTGCATCTGCCAACCCCGAGCAATTCCGTTTAGCATTTGCGTCATGCCAACAATATGAGCATGGATATTTCACCGCCTACAAGCATATGGCGAAGGAAGATTTCGACCTCATTGTTCACCTGGGTGACTACATTTATGAAAGGAGCTGGGGGGATAACCTAGTAAGACATCATGAAGGTCCAGAAATCAGGACTCTGCAAGACTATCGCGATAGATACCAAACCTATAAATCTGATCCAGATCTCCAAGCGGCGCATGCTTCTGCGCCCTGGGTTGTCACATGGGACGACCACGAAGTGGACAACAATTACGCAGCAGATATTGCTGAGGATGATCAGACACCGGAACAGCTCTTGGCTAGAAGAGTTAACGCCTATCAAGCATGGTATGAGTTCATGCCAATAAGGCTGCCTGTTGGAAGACAAGGGCCCGACATGCCAATTTTCCGTCGTCTTAGATTTGGTAATCTGATGGAAATGTATGTTCTGGATACGCGTCAATATCGCGATAACCAAGCTTGCGGGGACGGGCGAAAAACTAGTTGTGAAGAGCACAAAGACACTTCAAGAACTGCTCTTGGACAAGCCCAGAAAAAGTGGCTTCTAGATAATTTAGCCACGACTGACGCTACCTGGAACGTATTTGCTCAACAAATCATGATGGCCAGCCTCCGGGGTGTCAGTGAAGATGGAGACCAACTTTGGCCCATGGACCTTTGGGACGGTTACCCCCATGAGCGACAAGAGCTACTCGAACACATCGATTCAGTTTCCACTCCGAATCCAATTGTTCTTACCGGNGACATTCACTCCAATTGGGTGGCCGACCTGAAACTTAACTTTGATCAGATAAATTCAAAAGTTGTTGGCTCTGAATATATTGGAACCTCGATATCCTCCGGAGGGGACGGTCAAGACTTAACCAACTATGGTGAAGGCTTATTATCCAATAATCCTCATGTGAAATTTTACAATGCTAATCGCGGCTATGTAGCGACGACATTAACACCTGCCCTATGGAGAGCCGACTATAAAGTTGTTCCTTACATTACCCAAAAAGGTTCACCAATTAACATACGCAAGACCTTTGTTACTGAGGCAGGCAAGCCAGGCGTACAAGAAGGCTAGATAAGAAAATCACTCTTAATCTCGCTTTCTTTTCCACGGGAAAAAACCTGCGAATCCGGTGAGGCTTCGACGAATAGTCCAACAGAGACCAAATGGTATAAAAAACAGCACGACAATCAAGAAGAGTAAAAGTGTTTTTGTTGCGAAGCCATATAAGAATATCACGGCGCCACTACTCAAAATGATACCGAGCACGAAACCAATCCAATGAATAATAAGTCCGAATTTTTCTCTCATAAAAAGCTTNAGCTATCAGTTTTATAAAACAGCGGNTATATTATCAGCTCATTCANNGCAAACTCTACTGATAATAAATGGACCCTAAGAAAATCTTTNAGCTATCTCGCNCTCTGGTTGCCACCCTGGGAGGGCTGTTTTTTGTCTATGTAGGTATTATGCANTTTGTTGATACTGATTGGTTCAACCCGATTGTGCCCCCTTGGTTGGGCTGGCCGACTTTCTGGGTAATTCTAAGTGGTATTATTGAANTTGGAGTAGGACTTGGCTTACTAATTTCCAAAACGAGGCGAAATGCTGCTCTAGCTAGCGCCCTGCTCTTGATTGCNGTNTANCCCGCTAACATATACATGTGGATTTATAATGTGGAACTCGGGGATGGCACAACATTAACCCAAATTGGACATGTTTACAGGCTATGCGCACAAATTGCTGGCGTGTTAGCTTGCATTTGGATTTACAAAACAACGCCTGTATCAGGAGCGATGCGACCAGGCTCTCAATCACCCGGCACTTAAAAATTAAGCCTTGATAGAAATTAATCCACTCTCATCGTGGCTCACTCTAGTTTAAGCGACCAACAGCCGATAAATTAGTAATAATTATGAAGGAGAAAGACTGTTGAAGAAAACATTGTTGTTTCTGTTTGGCGTAGCCGCATGGCTAATTCTAGTAAACTTATTCGTCGCGACCGGTAGCGATTTTCAAGAATTTTTATCGATAAATGAAAATACTGAAAATGAGAAGACTGCAGATGAGANGCTCAGTGTAAGGAATGCCGTACTAAATATCGGGATGAAAAATTAGCAAATGCTTATAGCAGCAATCCTGATTCTAGCTCTCTGGGAGGCTTACTGGACAGTAAAGGCCTGTTGGAAAGCTGCCAAGGCTGATGAATTCGGTTGGTTTATATTTTTGCTACTATTCAGCCTACTAGGCGTCCCGGAAATTTACTACCTCCATTTAAGAAAAAAGACACTTTAAATATACTTACAAAGTTGCCCGCTCCAACTTGGATTTTTCGACCTTTAAAATATGTTTCATATCTAACTCTCTTTTTGAAATCTTATATACAGATACCGATTTGTATTCCCCTTTCGAAAATTTGATGTCAGACTACAACCCAAGGTTACAAATTATTCCTTCAACTTTAGGAGCAAAAAAATGAGTGAACAAATCGGTACGTTTGAGCTGGACCACGTCTGCAACACATACACCACGGGACCTAATAACGAGATTACAAACCACACGAATTGGCGTGGAACGGCTGAGGGGTATGGGACAGTATTTGGAACGCTCACTTTTGCACCGATGCCTCTCTCACAAATGGATGAGAAACTGGAAGGCGGAGAAGTCCGTTGGACTGGTCAGGGTTTCAATGAGGACGGCACAGTAGCCGCTGCCACCGGCACCGGAACCTGGAGCAAGGTCCCCGACAAGCATGCCTGGAAGCTAGACTACGTGCTTGAGCTAAACGATGGCTCAAAGATCAGAAGCGTGGGTGAGATCGCACTTGAGACATTGAAATTTACCGGCACTAACTATTCGGCTTAGTGCCGAAGTCCAAACTCACATTGACGTGTTAAACGTTGGTAAAGGGAATTTTCCAACGTTTACCTCATGCCATGCTAAAGAATAAACCAAGGCGTGCTCTTTCGTCGTTGGGCTAGTTGTTACTCAAATATGCATCTATTCTTTCCTGAACATTCTCCCTTATGTTCATNTAGTAAAAACTATAATCATACATATGGTAATTGCCCGGACCAAAGGGCATATTACTGCTAAAACGCTCAGATTCTACGGGAGAGACAATAAGAGATCCTCCACTGCATTGAGCATCAGCCACGTTAAGCTCTATTCCTCCTTCACTTGCAAAAGTGACACTACCCAAGTTTCTCTGAGGTCCAAAAAACTCTTCACTGGTTGTCCAACTCAATGGGTTTACACATATATCACCAGGCTCCGCGAGTTTAAGAGGCGCGTCGCGAGTGCTCGCATTCCAAGAAATTTGACAGTTAAGCTGGTCATGTCTTTCACAAATTCGTACCCCATTAGAGCCATCTACTGAAAATCCTATCAAATACGCGACAACCATCTGAGACACTAGACCACGACCAACGACCTCCTCTCTCAGCAACACATCAGCATGCCTCGATCCCTGACTGTGACTGGCAATTATGAAGGGCCTACTACCACTGTAATTCTCTAAAAAATACAAAAATGCGGCTCTTACATCCTCATAAGCTAAATCTAACGCTTTTTCTCCGTTACCCGAATTATCTTGAAAACTATATAAAGTTGCTTGACGATATCTAGGAGCAAAAACTCTACAGCATTCATTAAAAACACTTGCTTGATCTCGCATGACCCAAGAGTCAGTCAAATCATTAGCTCGTGAATCATCCATCCTTTGATTCCAACTTTCCCTGCCTATATAGGTTGTGGGGTGAACGAAGAAAACATCNACAGCTGCCTCTTTTTGTCCATCAGCGCTTAAAGAATCAACTCGCACGTCGGCGAAATCTTGCCTTTCGGGGAGAGCTGCCCAATGATCGGGGTTTCGATATTCAGGAGCTGCNGGCACNGGTTTTTCAACAAAATCGTGNTTCGGCTCTAAGAAGTAAGAAANAAAANCCAATCCTATGTAGTCCCTNAGGAGNAAAACTGCGGCTATCATCACAAAAATTATGGAAATACTAAGATAAAAAACCTTCTTCATGAAAAAACGCTCCGTTTAAATTTCCTCTTAATTCTCATTATCTAACATTCAACCCTAACCTTGCTATAATTCTATCGTCGAGAACAGAAATGGGTTCCCTTAAATATTATTTAGGATAAAGCCTTTTGTTTTAGATTGTTTTAAATAAAGTTTTTACAGACAGCTAACCCTTCTTTTGGAGTAATTATGGCTTGGTGGGGCAAATTAGTCGGTGGCACTTTCGGATTTATGATGGGTGGACCTTTAGGCGCTCTGATGGGTGTCGCATTAGGGGATTTACTTGGCGGTAGCCGCGACTCGAGACTCCATGCTGAACAGTTGGGTTTTGGTAGTGTTGAAAGAGTGCAGTCAGCATTCTTTACAACGACCTTTTCCATCATGGGTTTTATCGCAAAGGCTGATGGCAAGATTACAAAAGATGAGATTAAGATGGCAGAACAGGTGATGCAACAAATGAATCTGAATAGCCACCAAAGAAGTATCGCAATAAATCTCTTCAATGAAGGAAAGAAATCTGATTTTCCTGCTGAGGAAGTTCTGATTCAATTCAAAAGAGAGTGTACACGCCGAAGAAACCTCATACAAATGTTCCTTGAGATTCAAATTTCTACAGCGCTTGCGGATGGATATCTACATAAGAATGAGAAAACCTTGTTAGAAAATATCGCTCATGATTTGGGTTTTGAAAAATATCAGTTTGACTCATTACTCGCCCGATTGCGAGGCTATGCAAACTTTGAAGATGAGAATTCAGTAACAAAAAAACTAGAAGCCGCATATGAATTGCTTGGCGTAGATAGAACCTGTAGCGAACAGGAACTAAAAAAAGCCTACCGAAGGCAAATGAACCAACATCACCCTGATAAATTAGTGGCAAAGGGTCTTCCAAACGAAATGATTGAAATAGCGACTCAGAAAACACAGGATATCAAAGCGGCATACGAGGTCATAAAAACCGAGAGGGGTTGATTCATCAACCTTGAAGCACACATTTTCAACAGAACGATTCGAAGCGGAGTATAAGTGATAAAATTTTTTACAATCTGTCATTGGCTAGGCTTCCTTACTTCAATTTCCTTATTCATCCTGATGACTTATTTTTATACAGAGCTAAACACGCGCTTAGTCTACATAAATGAAAGCTCAAGCTATACAGGGAGCTACTTTGGATGGCTTGCCTCACTGCTCTTTGCATCAACGCTCCCAGCTTTTGCGGGATGGCTGATGGGGCGAATTGCAGACAAAAAGAAAAGTTTCCTGCCTTTTTGGTAACAAAGTAAATGAAAATAACCCTCGACGAATGTTTGTCTCTCAAGAGTATTGAAAAGGTAGTTATAAATAGCTACGAACAGAGTCTTTACCTGGTTTCTGTAATTGTTAACGATGAAGAGCGATTCGTTACTGATGAAAGAGGTAACTTTCTTAAATCATTCAATAAACTCGAACTTCAGAAATTATTTTCGAATTCGTTAGTTACAAAAATGGTAGTCCGGCACAAGAGTGCGTATAACGAAATGATCGGTCTACCAAACCAGGAAGAGGATAATACTCTAGAAGTTTTGATCGGGGGTGATGAATATGAAAACCAGTAAGGTCATGCTTATAGCCAGTCATCTGCCTTAAGACTTTTGGTTAATGCTTCATAAAG